>CAZFNE010000187.1:0-6585 GCA_964520335.1 uncultured Methanosarcinales archaeon
TCAGCATAGAATTTTCGCTTAAGGAGAGGATTTTTCAGTTTAACGGCCTCTATAGGCAGTAAAGTCTGGATATCTCCTGATAAATTAACCGAATGCACTTCGCTTTTGCTGTATGGAGATAGATTTAACTTTTTTGAGCCGTATTCAAGCTCAATCCTTCCTATTTGTTCGAGAATCTGATGAAGGTCAGAACTATGCCTGAAAAGCGCTGCATATCTTTCCAGGTTCCCAAAATATTCTCTGTGCAGAGCCTTTAAGGATTGGTCCCACATTCTTCCCGGAAAAAGCATTGAAAGGAGCTCAAGCATTTCTAGATTTTCTTCGAGTAATGGGATAAGCTGGTCTATTTTTGAAGCCAACTGATCCCCAACAGAAGTATCAAGGATCTCTGCCGCTTTTTCGCTCGACATAAATTCCATTGTCATTGAGGCTAGCTTTTCGGAAGCTTCCGAATTATCAATCTCCAGATTTTGATCCTTAAATTGTTCGTATTGCGCTTGATCTGCCCAGTCTGGCTGAGTTGAAGATAGTGCAGACGGTGTGGATGGCTGATTCTGAACCTCAGGCTGCTGGTGAGACTCTAGATTTTTATTTTTAGCATTCTCAAAATTATTAGTTTTTTTGAAAGCTTCAAAAGCATTCTCCTCGGGATTTTGAGTATTCTGATTATTCTGATTACTCTGAGGCTTCTGGGGATTTTCTTGAATTCTGCTAATTTCTCGCAGCCACTGGTCTTCACGGGAATTGCCAGCTTTTTGCTGCCACCAGAAGCTTTGCTTCGTCTCCTGGATTCTTTTCTTTTCCCAGGCTGTCTGTGTGCCTTCTATAAGCCTTTTCAGGGCTTTGAAGGTTTTTTCAAAATTTTTAGAATATTTTCTGGAAAACAGGAATTCCATATTTTTCGAATTATCAAGAAGAGAAAAAAGCTCATCCAAAAGGTTCTTGAGGATAAAAACCCCGGCCATTCCGTTAGTTCTAGAAAGGATTTTTAACTCCTGCCAGCTCTCTAAATCCCTCATATTTAGGAAAATGGGGAAGAAAACTCCAAATTTGCCCATAAAGAGCTTTTCATCTTTTATTTCGTATTCATTTTCCGAAAAAAGTTCGTAAATGAGAATTTCTGCTATTTCTTCTCTTAGCGGCCTTGGAAATTTTCGCGGGACAGCCAGGACTTCTCTCAGGTCAAAATTTAATATCGTATGGGGGTTAAAAGCCTGATCAAATAACACACCTGAGGCTGTCTTAGGCAAATCCTTGGAGTTTTTCTTTCTTTCTCTTAATTCTTCCATATTTTTCTCTTTTCCAGAATTCTTTTTTCTACTCTTTTTTTGGCCTTTTTATTTTGGCCTCTTATGGCTCTCAGGCTGCTTCTCCTGTTTTTTCAACTGCAACATCAAAGATTCTGGGCTTTTCCAGTAAACGCCTTATTTCCCCCAGACTGTTTGAAACTTCGTACACGTCGGCATTTTTAGAACGGTATTTCATAAGGATTTCCTGGGCATCCTGGGCAGAAACCCAGATATTTTCTTTTAAAGTCCTTTCTAGCGCTTTTTCTTCTTCCTGGATCTGCCTCTTGAAATAATTCAGCCTTTCCTCAAGGTTCTGATACTCTTTTTCATAGAGCTTTTTGTCTCCATAATCAAGGCTGATCTTAAATTCAAACCCGTATTTCCTGCGGAACTGCTCTACCAGAGCCTCAAAGCTCAGGGAAGTGTTAGTGTTGCTGTAATCAAATCCAAGGTTATAAGTATGATTTGGAAATTCCATGTGATGTCTCAGGAAATCAAGAGAATTATTGAATGTAAGATTCTTTGGGACTTTTATTGGAGAAAACCTCGCACTTTTCATATTCCCGGAGGATTTATCTTCTTCAAAACACCTGTTACAGGTAACAATATCAGGAAGTTCCTGCTGAAGGCAGCTATATATTGAGTTTTTCAGATCAAGAACATCCATTTTCAATTTTCCGGTATCTGTGCCCCCTGAAACCACTTTATCCAGAATGAGTTTCCTGATAGTCTCTTTTTGTTCCGGCACATCCCAGAGCACATGCTGAAGCAGGACTACTGTCATTCTATTTACACTTGAATGCCCATTTACCGCTGAAGCAACCCTTAATACATTCACTATTTTTCTCCAGCGCCTGTCCGATACAAAGATGTTTGAGTTTTTAAGTTCCCTTCTGAGGCCTTTTACAATTGTTCGGACTTCCGGGTCAACCGGAAGCATACTTGCTCTTTTCTGGACTTCCCTTATTGTGTCTACGTTTAGTTTGGTTGAAGGTACAAAATCATCTGCGTTTTCAAAGATGAGGCTTTCAAGGTTTTCTTCATGTTGTATGTAATCAACCTTGTACCTGAAAAGGAACCTGTCATAGAGAGCTTCAAGGCTTTCGTCTTCTTCCGGAAGCTCATTGGAGGCTCCAAAAACAGAAAAAAGAGGAACGTCAAGGAGTTCCTTCCCGTTATGGTATTTTCTTTCGTTCAGGACTGTTAGAAGACTGTTTAAGATTGAACTATTTGCTTTGAAGATCTCGTCAAGCAAAGCTATATGTGAAGTTGGCAGATATCCTTCTACTCGTCTGCTGAACTCATCTCTCTCAAGAGCTTTAAGGGAAAGAGGGCCAAAAACCTCTTCCGGAGTGGAAAAGCGAGTCAGAAGGTAATGGAAAAAATTCCCGTCTTCAATAGTTTCGCAAATTTTACTTGCAAGCAGGGTCTTTGCGGTCCCTGGTGGGCCAAGTAAAAGTATGTGTTCTCCTGAAAGCAGTGCAAGAAGAGAACCATTTATTTCAGCATCTCTTTCTTTAAAGTAACCTGAGAATTCCCGCTTGATATCAATAACTGTATTTTTTACATCCAGGACTTTCATAAATTTCAAAACCTTTATAAATCTCTCTTTTTCAGCATCTCATTTCCAGTGCGTAAAATAAATTCCATAATAATGAGTTACAATAGCCGGTAATTATGGTACTAAAAAATGAATCTATCATTTTACAGCTCTTGTTTTTATTAATTTTTCCAAAAAAATTCTCTGGCCTACCCCTATCTATCTGCGGATTATTACTTCTTCTCAGTAATATATTTTTCTAAAATAACTGAACTAATATAGTTTTAAACATATATCTATTTTTACTTTAGATTTAAGTCCCTTACATCTGAAAATTTTCTTATATATTAAATTCTTTCATGCTCAAAAAGAAAAGAGTTACAATAATAATAGAGAAAATCATCTGGAAATTAAATCAGAGACCTGTTTAAGACCTGTTTAATAGGAAATACCCTGAGTTAAAAATAAATAGTAATAAAAGATAATAGGCAAAAAATAGTAAGCAGCAAATAACATATAAAGAAATTGATAAATAAAAAATAAAATGAATAAAATTCTATTTTTTAAAAAAAAGCAAGTATATATAATTATTCAGCCATAGATCTCTTTTACGTCCTTTAACCAAGCCTTACTGGAGATGCAGGGATGTCATCCTTTTCAACCAAGACTGCAGTTCCATAAGCTAGCAGTTCGGTCATCACCTGGCCAATCTCTGAAGAATCAAATTCTACCCCTATTACCGCGTTTGCTCCTAAGGCTGCAGCATGTTCTTTCAACCGGTCAAGAGCCTGCTCGCGGGACTCGTTTAAGAGCTGGGTATACTCATGGATTTCCCCACCGACAAGAGAACGGAGCCCTGCAGTTATATTTCCTCCAAGCCCACGGCTTCGCACAATTAATCCCCAGGTAAATCCAATTGTTTTTACAATTTTATAACCTGGCAGGTAAGGTGTACTGACAACAATTATATTATTCGTCATAATATCTCCTGTAGATTCGTCGATCAGGATTTCTTTAGTGCTTTTTCTTCCTTTTCGGCTTTTTCTGTCTGTTTTATTCCTATAATTTGCTTTTAATGTTTATTTTGATATAATGTTTTAAGATTTAAGTACAGACAGATAATCTTTGAAACACCTCTAATCTATTGAGGTAACACTATTTAAGGTTTTAAAAGGAGGCCTGAAATAAGCTTTATTCCCTGTATAGATAATGCCATAACCCATTCATCCGAAGAAATTATGCACAAGGAAATTAATGAATTATAAATAACAGATACTTCAACTTTAACTTAGATCCGATCTTGCCTGCGACAGGCAGCAGGATCAGCTTCTAAAACCGTTTTTTCTGGAAGGCCTTATATGAATGATTTTGAGCGTGAAAAATATAGCCGGCAAATCCCTCTTTTCGGAGAAGAAGGACAGGAGAAATTAAAGAAAGCAAGAGTACTTGTAGCTGGGGCAGGAGGGCTTGGAAGCCCGATTTCTACTTATCTCGCAATAGCAGGGATTGGAAAAATAATTCTTGCAGATTTCGACTGTATAGACCCAAGCAACTTAAACAGGCAATTCCTCCATCACGAAAAGGATATTGGAAGAGCAAAAGTGGAATCTGCAAAAGAAAAACTCCTCTCAATGAATTCTGATATCGAAGTCGAAATTATTAAGGAGATGCTTACCGTATCAAATATAGAAGCTCTTGTTCCTGAATGTGATGTTATAGTCGATGCTCTTGATAATCTTGAAACCAGGCATATGCTTAACAAATTCGCTGTAAAGAGGAAAATTCCTTTGATTCATGGGGCTGTTACAGGCTATAATGGGCAGGTAACAACGATAATTCCTGGAAAGACACCATGTTTCTATTGTATTTTCCCTCGAATCTCAAAAAAGGAAGTTTTCCCAGTTTTAGGGACAACTCCAGGAATAATAGGCTCTATCCAGGCAAACGAAACGGTTAAATTTCTGACAGGCAAGGGAGAACTTCTTGAGGGTCGGCTTTTATTCTGGGATGGGCTTTCAGGAAATTTCACTGAGATCTCGCTCTCAAAATTAAATAGTTGTCCAATTTGTGGCCATGTTAATGAAGGAAATAGTTAAATAAGCAAAAATAAATGAATAAATAAATCAATAAATATTTTGAAACTTTTTTATTAATGTGGGGAATTTTTTTACTTTAATTTCTTGATATTGGTTAATTTTTATATATCTTTAGTAATAATATACCGTAGGACATCTTATACGGGGAGGTTTTATGAAAAGTAGTGCCCAACCAGATACAAAAAACAGGAATCAATGGCAAACAAGCTCAGGCTCATGGGCTCAGGAATTACATAACCGGATTTCGTCTCCTGCACCTTATACATACTGTGTTCCTGCCCCGAATATTCCTTACTATGATCTTGGTATTTATCGAGAGGCTCAGGTAAAAGCGATTATAAAGACCCACAGTAAAGATATGTATAAGTTACTCAGTGGGGTTAATTTTGATGGGAACTACTACAGGGTAAAAAGTGTAAATTCCGAAGGCTGGGAGTACTGCTGGGACCTGGCTGTTAGAGTCGAATTTTTCGGACAGATGCAGGGGATGGCTGTTTATCCAAAAAGGCTGGTTTCAAAGAAAGAAAAGAGAATAGTTTACAGGTCTTTAATTCTGGTTAACCCTTACCAGCTCTGGGATGAAACTCTTGTAAGCCGGTTCTGGAATTTCCAGGAAAGGCTCGAATTTCTGATAGCTAAGATTCTCTTTCACGAATGCATTCATGTTATGATCTCCCTTGGAAATACGATGCCTTCAGGGTGTGGGCATACTGATATTTTCTTTGAGTTCAGGAAAATGCTTGAAATTTCCAGCTCAGAACCCCTTTGCTCTGAGTTCAACGGGGTACGTTTCAGGCTCTGCAATCTTGTTCTTTTCGGGGCTTCAGAATCTGAAAGTGAACAAAAATTGCTTGAGAGAGTCGAGGAAATTTATGAGTTTCTGTTGAATGAAAAATACAGCAATCAGAAAACTGGAAGTGTATTTCGTTTTCCTTTTAACAATAAAAAAATGGCCAGGAAATACGCGTGGATCGCTGCTGTTAAAGCTGGCGGAAATACTCAGGTCAGTAAAAATATCTGGCAAGTCGAAGTAAGAAGACTCAGTATAGCTCTCAGGCAGCTTTATGATGCCATTGATGTGCAATTAAATAAAAATCGAATTGGCCTTTAACCCTTCTTACTTTTAATTGTTCTTATTTTAAACTCCCGTTTTCGAGATAAAGAATTTTTGATCTTTATTTAATCCTTATTTAATCTTTATTGATCTTCATTGCTCTTTATTTCACTCCTGTCTTCTACTTCCACCAGATTTCCTTTTAGATTCTTTTACTATGATCCTCTTATTATTTATTTCCATAAACTTTATCTTTTATTTTGAAGATTCAAGTAATCTGGAGATTTCTATTATATCAGGAGGCTCATGAGCCGGATATTTCCTGACGAAAATTACTCTTTGCTCTTCATCAAGAATTACATTCGCTCTTTCGGAGACTCCTTCTTTTTCCTTGAATATTCCATACCTTTTAGCAACTTCTCCGTGGGGCCAGAAGTCAGAAAGCAATTTAATATGCGTAATTCCCAGTTCTTTTGCCCATGCCCTTTTTGAAGGCATAGGATCTACACTTATACCAAAAGCTATTGTATTTAAGCTGGTAAATAATTCATAATTTTCTTCAAGAGCTTTCATTTGTTCTGCACAAACATTTGTCCAGGCAAGAGG
>CAZFNE010000188.1:0-6554 GCA_964520335.1 uncultured Methanosarcinales archaeon
ACAAAGAAAAAGCCGAAGCCCAGCCCAGAAAAAAAGATATCTCCATCCACTGCTTTTCCTGCGGAGCCGGCGAAGATACTCACTACCTTCTTCCCATGAGACACAACATGGAAAGCCTGTGGGTCTGTACTCGCTGTCTACCAAAACTAATTCACGGTTAATTGCTTTTATTCATGGATAGTTGTTTTTAATGAATTGGCCCAGCTAGTCCTCTTGAGCGAACGAAGTGAGCGAAAAGGACTGCGTACTCCCGAGGCGCAATTCGGGTGCGAGAGGGACACCGTGCTCCCGAAGCGGAACTCGGGAAGCTGAGCTCGGGAGGCGGGACTTATGTGTTATTTTGATCCCACGTAAATTTCACTCATAGTACGCAACCATTTATGAAACTCTTCATGTTTTCCAGGGCCAATTATCTCAGTCTCCACAGTTTCGAAAGCCTCCAGTAAATTTTCCTGGACTGCCTGAGAAAGATAAGTATCAGCCATTGGGAAAAGTTTATTGTCCTCATTTTCAATGTGTGGAATTAAAAGTTGTTTGTAAGCTCTCAAATTCTCTACTATGGACAACAGTTCCTTATCACTTTCTTCTCCCGATACTGCCTCTCCAATTCTGCTAACATACTGTCTTGCAGTATCATGCTCTTTTTTAAGGGAAGTTATCAGGTCTTTTAGCTCTGAAACTCCCGTTTTTTCCAGCTCCGGGAAAAGATAATTTTCTTCTTTTGTGTGATGGCACCTGTCAACAAATTCTCTCAGGAAAGCCACAAGTCCGTCAAGATGTTCATGCTTAACACTTTTTCCGGACTCTATATCTGAACATACTCCATCAAGGATCTTCAGCATTATTTTAACAGCTTCGTGCTCTTCTTTCAAATCCTCAGTTGGTTTCATTTTCTTCCCCCTTAAAGTGCTTTTAATCCTATTCTACGGTTCGGAATAACTATATAATATGCATATAGATACTTAATGATTCTAATTGGTAGTAATTGTAATTGGGAGTTACAAATATGGATGAACAATGTATGGGAGAAAAAAAAGCCGGAGAGCACGGAGATCTTGAGCACGACGAATTACTGGAAAGTATGACCGAGAAACTGGGTTTTACCCCTCATATTCTTGAAATCGTCAGGGATCTTGATGGTGAATCTCTGAAAAGGTATAACAGGTGTAACAAAAGGCTTCTTTCAGACGGAGCATTGCCTGCAAAAACCAAAATCCTGATGGCGCTTGCAGTTGTTGCATCCAAGCAGTGCGAAAGGTGTACAGTTGCACAGATGAAAAGTGCGTTAAACAATGGGGCTACCAAAGAAGAAATAATGGAAGTAATGGATGTAATATTCATAACTTCAGGAGCTCCTGCGGTTGCAGCTTGCAGAGATGCCCTCAAACTGCTTAAATAAAACAAATTTCTCATCTCTAATTTTTCAAAATTTAATTATTAGTTACTTAATTATCAGGAGAAAATCCAAACTCAAAAGCGAGTCAAATTAAACGATTTTTGAGATAAATAGATCTTCTAGATTTTTATTACTTGTTTTCTAAACTTTTTCTCTTGAATCGCTTATTTTTCCGATTTTATCTTTATTTTATCTTTATATCTTATTCGTTCTTATAACACGAGCAAGTATTTTAATGGTATATTCCTTAATTCAGGCGTAGATTCTCCTTTTTCTCAGTTTCTCAATTGGTTTGCTTCGAAGAATACAAGAGCAGCTTATTTAAAGCAGTCCCGGAAAACTTAGAGAGATTTACTTTGAGTCTGTCTCTACCTCATAATCAAAAAATAAACCGAACATTTTTGATTTTTAGCTTCAAAAATCATAAATTCTAAATACAGAGACATGATCATAAATGTATATAATTATATAATTCAGAAAGTCCACGTATTAATTTTCCACTTTTAAATGATTATGATTACTTTAAGAGGTATGTTTATATTGATCCTTGAGGTCATGGTTTTACAAAAAAACCAGTGATTTCATAAAATCGAAAAATAAAAGATAGCGGTTTATTTCATTTTGGATTTTGCGGTAAAAAAGGTGATTTTATAATGCGGGGTAAAAAAATTGTTCTGACAAGCGATCCCACTATGATGAGTTCATATCACGGGGGAGCGATTCTTGGGTTTACAGCAACGCTGCCAAAGTCGGTGATGCCCGAATTTGTCTTCAAGAGGTTCTTCTGCCCTCCTATGGCTGCAGCCTCGGACGGCTCAGCCCTGCTCGCGCCCTGCGGCATGAGAAAAGTGGAGGCAGCCCTCTTGGAGGCTGGTTTTGATCGGTCCGAGGTGATGGTGGCCCATCCCGATCACCTTGATAAAGCCATCGGCCCAGAAACTGAGATCGTAGGAATAACCCACGACGATCCCCTCGGAAAAATAGCCTTACGCGAGATCGAGGAGATGATCGGGCGGGGTGAGCCTCATAACAGGTCCAAGTTCCTGGCCCTGATAAACCATCCACTGATCAAAGAGCATAAGCCAAAGCTGGTGGTCGGCGGTATGGGCTCCTGGGAGCTGTTGGGAGAGGATGTCCCAGTGGATCATATTTTCCTGGGAGAGGGAGAGGGCGATTTTCCTGAAATCTGCCGATCTATTATTAACGGCGATGAGGTTCCAAAGGTAATCCGAGGAACAGCTGTGGCAGGAGGGAATATACCTGTGAACAGGGGCCCAACCATTGCCGGGATCGTAGAGGTAGGCAGGGGCTGTTGGCGGGGATGTTCCTTCTGTTCTCCGAGCATGCGCACTGTCCGTCACAGACCCTTGGATAAAATCCTCGATGACGTAAAGGTGAATCTAAAGGCAGGTCAAAGGGACGTGGTTCTTCATTCCGAAGACGTCTTCACCTACGGCTCATCAGGTGCCAAGCTCGATGGAGAAAAGGTAAAGAAACTGTTCAGAGAGGTTAAGCAGCTGGGTCCGAGGACGGTAGATATATCCCATGTCAGCCTTGCCACAGCTTATCATAATCAGGACCTTCTTCGGGAAGTGTCCAGGATCGTAGGAGTTGGCAGAGATCAGAAGTACATGTCTGCCTGGATAGGGATAGAAACCGGAAGCTGTAGAATTCTTCAAATGCATATGCCAAGAAAAGCTTTGCCAAAAACTCCGGAGAACTGGAATGAGATGGTCAGAGACTGCTATCAGCTTTTCGAAGAAGAGTCCTGGCTGCCTGTTTCCAGTCTTGTGCTTGGTCTTCCCGGAGAAACAGCTGAGGACGTGCTGCAGACTAGTGAGCTGATAGAGTCGTTGAAGGAATATACCGGGCTGATGATGC
Source organism: uncultured Methanosarcinales archaeon (assembly GCA_964520335.1). GTDB lineage: Archaea > Halobacteriota > Methanosarcinia > Methanosarcinales > Methanosarcinaceae > Methanosarcina. Next base: position 3,278 of record CAZFNE010000188.1, read on the forward strand.
CGCTATTCTTCAGTCCCATAGCTGAAACTAAAATTGGCAGCAACGCCGGGTTTGGAAAAGATAAGGCTCTTCCTGAGCACTGGGAACTGGTGGGACTTTGCATGGAACATAACCTTCGGCACCTGAAAGCTCTGCACCGCTGTTATAGCGAGAGGCTGACCGCAGGCCCCGGAGTTCGTGCAGCTCTTAGTGGAATTACCCTTCTTGCAAATCCAGCAATGAACAAGTATTTGAAGAGAATGAAGAACGGAGAGCCCCCAAATTGATTGAAAAACAGAATTACCATTTGATTAAAATGTTTGCTCAAAATTTAAGAGCTACATGTTTTTTAATATAAATTATTAAGTTTATTAGTTATAACTGTAGATATTTTAGAATAAAATCGTTGCAATGTCTCAAGGGGTCTTGCAATTTTAAATATATTTAAGTTGATTAATAATTCAAGAAACAGATTTAATTGGCTGTATTTAAACTAATTCGTGTAATTCTAACTGACTTAAACTAGAAATTTATACAAATATTAAATTTCTAAAATTTATTTTATTTTCTTTTCTAGAAACTTAGGAAAATATTAGATTCTTTTTGGTTTGAATTGTGGCCGCCTATTAAAGCCTGTACTTGAGTTAGAGATTGATCTCAGGATATTTTTAATATGCCCTAAGTGTAAAAAGTTGTCTAGCCAGCAAAGGACACAATATTTAAGATACGTATACGAAGGTATTCGTGGGTTCGAATCCCACCCCTCGCACTGAAATTTTGGGATATAGGTAACTCAAATTTTTTGTACGCTTTTTTTGTGGTTTAAGCACAACCGTTAATTTTCAAAAATTGCCCTAAGAAAATTAATCCTTTTTATAATGAGCAATTAAATAAAAATTTGAATCTTTTGTACGTTATTTTGCGAAGTTTATGCAAAATTTTATTTTTTTAAAAGTTGACTTAAACTTAAAATAAAATTCTTTTTATTATTTTGTTAAAATAAATATAGACAACCAGTATATTATAGAACAAATTATTCACAAATCTTATTTTTTAAATTCAAATAAAATAGTAATGTTTTTAAGCAAGAAAAGATTTAAAATTGAATTATATGGATAAAGGCAATTTCCATAATAGTTATTTTGCACCTATAATTGTAGGAGTTTTGTTGTTTGTTGCAGGTCTAGTATATAATTGTTATCAAGATAATCAAAAAACAGAAGACCAAATTAATTATCTAAATGATCAAGCAAATAATTCCTTCAACAATTGTCAGTATGAAGAAGCAATCGGCAAATATAACGAGGTTCTGAATATATCATATAACAAGTTCCCTTATGAGTATGCTAAGACTCAAAATAATCTTGGTGTTGCATATTGGAGTTTGGCTGATGTTAAAGATAAGGAAACTAATCTTCAGAATGCCATTAACGCCTATCAAGAAGCTCTAAAAATATACACACTTGAGGAATATCCTCCTGATTATGCACAGACTCAAAACAATCTCGGAACTACATATTCTAGTTTGGCTGATGTTAGAGATAAGGAAATTAATGCTCAGAACGCCATTAATGCCTTCCAAGAAGCTCTAAAAGTATACACACCTGAGGAATATCCGCTTGATTATGCAAATACTCAAAATAATCTTGGTGTTGCATATTGGAGTTTGGCTGATGTTAAAGATAAGGAAACTAATCTTCAGAATGCCATTAACGCCTATCAAGAAGCTCTAAAAATATACACACTTGAGGAATATCCTCCTGATTATGCACAGACTCAAAACAATCTCGGAACTACATATTCTAGTTTGGCTGATGTTAGAGATAAGGAAATTAATGCTCAGAACGCCATTAATGCCTTCCAAGAAGCTCTAAAAGTATACATACTTGAGAAATATCCTCCTGATTATGCAAATACTCAAAATAATCTTGGAAATGCATATTCTAGTTTGGCTGATGTTAGAGATAAGGAAACTAATGATCAGAACGCCATTAATGCTTATCAAGAAGCTCTAAAAATATACACACTAGAGAAATATCCACTTAATTATGCAAATACTCAAAATAATCTCGGAACTACATATTCTAGTTTGGCTGATGTTAGAGATAAGGAAATTAATGCTCAGAACGCCATTAATGCCTATCAAGAAGCTTTAAAACTATACACACTTGAGAAATATCCGCTTGATTATGCAAATACTCAAAATAATCTCGGAAATGCATATTGGAGTTTGGCTGATGTTAAAGATAAGGAAACTAATGATCAGAAAGCCATTAATGCTTATCAAGAAGCTCTAAAAATATTCACACCAGAGAAATATCCACTTTATTATGCAAATACTTACAATAATCTCGGAAGTGCATATTGGAGTTTGGCTGCTGTTAGAGATAAGGAAACTAATGATCAGAACGCCATTAATGCCTATCAAGAAGCTCTAAAAATATACACATCTGAGGAATATCCGCTTGATTATGCAAATACTCAAAATAATCTCGGAACTACATATTCTAGTTTGGCTGATGTTAGAGATAAGGAAATTAATGCTCAGAACGCCATTAATGCCTTCCAAGAAGCTCTAAAAGTATACACACCTGAGGAATATCCGCTTGATTATGCAAATACTCAAAATAATCTTGGTGTTGCATATTGGAGTTTGGCTGATGTTAGAGATAAGGAAACTAATGCTCAGAACGCCATTAATGCCTATCAAGAAGCTCTAAAAATATACACATCTGAGGAATATCCGCTTGATTATGCAAATACTCAAAATAATCTTGAAGATGCAAACAAGCTTCTAGTTCAATCAAATAACTAAACATAGTTCTTCGTCTAAACAAATATTTTTAAGATTTGAAGATAAAAATCAACCATTAAGACCGTTTTTTGTTTTTATTGTGATGGGATTAGTATAATAACAAGTGGAAAAAATAACAAAGTTTTGATAATTAATTCATAATTTGGAATGGTAGACCCCAGAATTTTGTCCCATCGATACCATTTTGTTCTTTTACAGTAAAAATTAACCTTTTTTGCCTGTAATATTTATATTTCCTCTAGATATTATTTTACTACTTTACCTTTTAATTTAAATTTTATTTTTATTTCAAAAGTTAATAAACATTAATTTAACCTTTTTACTTTACAATTTTTACCAATTTTTCCCACTCACCCTTTCCAGAACATGAGCGTTCAGAGTAAATGGTTTACCTGACCTTGCATTCTGCTTCATATAATGCAATGTACTGTCAAGGGCGGTTAAGAATTCCCCATTTTCGTCGGATTAAAAATCCCCAATTCT
>CAZFNE010000189.1:0-6552 GCA_964520335.1 uncultured Methanosarcinales archaeon
ATATGAGCCAAGCGGAAAAATCCATATGGGGCACGTTCTTACAGTAAATAAACTGATCGATTTGCAAAAAGCCGGACTCAAAATTACTGTCCTGCTTGCAGATGTGCACGCTTATTTGAATAGGAAGGGTACGCTTGAAGAAGTCCGGAAAATTGCAGACTATAACAGGCGCTGTTTTATTGCTCTCGGGCTTGATGAAGAAAAAACCGATTTTGTGTACGGGTCTGATTACCAGTTAGGTGCAGAGTACATGTTAAACGTGCTCAAACTCTCAAGAGCAGTCACTCTCAACAGGGCTCGCAGGAGCATGGACGAAGTTGGGCGCGCAATGGACGATCCTACGGTTTCCCAGATGGTTTATCCCCTGATGCAGTCCATTGATATTGCAATGCTCGATGTTGACATCGCAGTGGGAGGCATTGATCAAAGGAAAATACATATGCTTGCCCGCGAAAATTTAAAAAGTCTTGGATTTGGGACTCCAGTTTGTATTCATACTCCTATTCTGCTTGGACTCGACGGAACCAAAATGGCTTCTTCAAAGGATAATTTCATCTCAATAGATGATACTGAAGAAGAAATTTATAGGAAGTTCAAGAAAGCCTTCTGTAAAATAGGGGATATTGAGGAAAACCCAATTCTTGCTCTCTTCCGCTATCATATTTTCCCAAGATACGAAACTGTTATTATTGAAAGGCCTGAGAAATTCGGTGGAAATCTTACATACGAAAGCTATGCTGAAATGGAAAAAGCCTTTGTAGAAGAAAAAGTTCACCCAATGGATTTGAAAAATTCGGCCGCAAAATACATAAATGAAATCCTGAATCCAGTGAGAGAAGTCTTGCTTTAAGTCAACGAAAAGACAAGAACCTCCCGGCTTCTGGATAAAAAGTGAGTAGAAAAAGAAAATAAGAGAAGATAATAGGAAATAAGCATAGAGTAAAAGGAAACTTTTCAAATAAAAATAAGATCTTGGATAAAATATTATATAGCTATAAGTCATAGAATATTTTAAGGGTTGTTTAACCATCCAGGGTGCTTTTATGAAATATATTTACCAGGATTCTACAGAGCTGCCTGTACAGAGGGATTTCATTGAGGATCTTAAAATATTCTTGGAAATAACCTCCAGGGTAATACCTCTTGAGAATTCTATTATAGAAATCAAATGCAGGCATAAAGAAGCTCTCAACGAATTAAACAATAGAATTAGCGGGATGAACCTTTTCGAAGAGAGACTTGAGATAGCGCTTAAAAGATTAATAAATGAGATTAATACCGAGGATCTTGTGCCCTGCGCCAATGCAATCCTTCAAACCTGCAGTGAGAATCTGGGAAAAAAGCGAGAAGTCCTTGAGGCTGAATACCGAAAAATTGAGAATGGAAGCGCATACGAGTATAAAAAATTTGAGAGCAAGATTCTTGAAATACTCAGCAGATTTTTTATTTCAGGGGTTTATGGGGCTGAAAAGAGGTTTGAGCTTTCCAGCAATGCAAGTGGAGTCTCAGGGGAGCTGAAAGGTTCTGTCTCAGGCTTGCAGTATTTTTACTTACTTGAATTTGCTGAGGAACCCCTGACAGTAGAAAAACTTCTTGGCAACCTGAGTCTTCCAGGCTGGACAAGGACAGGGATTTTACGCAAAGAAGAAAAAATAAAAATGCAGGACCTCTCTGATTTCCTTGTAAGCTATCTTGAATATGACAGCCAGAAAAATGTTCGCTTAACCCTTGAAAATAAAAAAGCAAATCGAAAGTTCAGGGTAGAAGGTGGGGGATTAAGATACTTCGTATATGAAGATGATAAAGAAATAACTTCGGACAAACAATTAGGCTCTTTTATTGATATGGAACCTCTTACAAAAATTCCGGAGAGAATTCAGGAATATCTTAGAATGAATATCCGCGGGTATACGCTTTTAAAAGTTCTGCTTGACGAAGAAGATGCTATTTCCACCAATCAGATTTTTGACTGCCTGAAAGTAATCGCGGAACAATACGGGGTAATCGTCCAGGAATGCCTGGCAAAAGGACACAATAAAGATGAGATAATTATAAAAACAGAAGAGGCTGATGGGACAAGAACGGAAAAATATCTCTCAAGAAGTGAAATTTATGCCCAGCTTGCTGAGGTGGGAGGAGAAGGCATAGAAATTGCAGGAATTCTTGGGGTAGACTGCAGAATTTCAATCAGAGACAAAAAATATCTGATTGCATAAACAGCTCAGATAGCATCTTAGTTAGCGCCTTACTTTTTAAGTTAAATTAGAATCTTGTCTTTTTATATAATATATTATTTATTTACTTTACAGTCTTTTGATATTTTGGATATAATACAAAAATATATAAAATGAGAAGTTACATCGAATAAATGTAATTTTTAATAGAGCTATTAGGTAAAATAATTTAATAAACTAGAAATGATTGAAAACATAATTGAGTTAATAAAATATAATTTTTATAAAAATCCCTCTGAAGAGAAGGGAATTAATACCTTTTTGGCAAATCAGTTAAGAGTTTCAAGAGTTTCGTCAGAACCTCGGGTAAGAAGTTTAATCACAGCTATAATTTGTTCACGGATAATTTATAATCATCAGATATTCATAAATATGGGGACTGAAGCTGATAAAATGAAAGCCAATTTTTTTATTCCTTTAATTTCTGCACTATTGGTACTTTTTCTTATTCCCGGAATTTTGCCTGGTGTTGCACTTGCTGCGGATAACGAATCTGAAAACAATGGAAATTCGACTATAAATGGGTTTCCAGATCTTGTGATAGATACTTTTAATTATCCTGAAAAATCCGCAACAAACAGTCACGAGACAATAGAAATAAGCGTGAAGAATCAGGGAACTGCAGCTTCAGAAGCTGCAAAATTGAATCTTTATATAGGTGAAGCTTACCTCAGAGAATGGGACATCCCCCAGCTTTCACCAGGACAAAACAGCAGCATACAATCAACCACATGGATTCCTATGTCAGAAGGATTGGAAGATATAAAAGCCATAGTTGATGAAACAAATCTGGTAGAAGAAAGTGATGAAAATAACAATCAGCAAACATCGACAATTTCAGTTGCAGAGGACGCGTTTCCTGACCTGATAATTGAAGATATCTCACCTGAAGTGGCAGAGCCGCTTAAAGGAAAACTCTTAAACGTTACAGTAAAAGTAAGGAACCAGGGAACTTCCCCTTCCGGAGAAGTTCTGGTCAGATATTATATTAATGGAACCCAGGCAGAAAAAGAACTTCAAATTCCTGTCCTTCTGGCAGGAGAAGATGCAAATGCCATATTCTCCCTGATTCCTGAAGAAGAAGGACCTATGGAAATAAAAGGGTTCGTTGATTCAGGTACCTCTGTTTATGAAGGAAATGAAACTAATAACGAATTTACAAAAAATATAAACGTTAAAGCCATTTATCCTGACCTGGCTATAGACACAAACTCATTTTCTGTAAATCCGCAAAATCCAGAACCTGGGACTAATACTACTTTTACAGCAACGATCCGGAATAAAGGCCCTGGGGATTCCTCGAGAACCGCGCTAAGCTACAGCATTAATGGAAGTAATGAAACAGCCAGTGGAGTGGTAACTGTACCTGCACTCGCTCCAGGCCAGGTTATGACAGGTACATTTGCCTGGACTCCGAAAAACGAAGGAAGAGCCGAGATAAAACTGGAATTGGACAAATCGAATGCTGTTTCTGAAACAGACGAAAATAATAATCAGCTTACACAAACCGTAACAATAGCTAAAAAGGCTGCTACAGGCGGACAAAGTGGGAACTCTAACTCTGGTTCCGGTTCGAGTTCTGGCTCCAATTCCGGCTCCTCAAGTTCAGGCTCAAAATCCAAATCCAGCTCCAAATCCGGAATGGGAAGCGGAGTATCTCAGGAACCTGCAAGTAACGTAGCCGTAAAAGAGCTTTCTACCCGGTCGGTTATAAGCGGGTATCGCATAAAATACGATTTTCCTGAAGGAGTAACATGCATAACATTCATTGAATACGATGCAAAAAGGACATTTAAAAAGACAACAACAAGCGTGGAAGTCCTCAAAAATAAATCAACTCTGGTAAAAACCCTTCCTTCTGGAAGAGTGTATAAGCATGTAAATATCTGGGTAGGAGAAGGAGGAGCAGGCAAGTCTGAAGCCCTTGAGAATGGGCTAGTAGGATTTAAGGTAGAAAAAGCCTGGATTAAAAATAACAGAGGAAATGAAGAGAACATAACCCTGCAGTGGTATGATAAAGAATGGAAAGCGCTTGAGGCCCAGAAAACAGGAGAAGACAAAGATTATGTGTACTTCAAAGCAAAAACCCCAGCATATTCCTCATTTGCAATAACCGAAAATACAGAACAAGAAGAAAGTAAAAAGGCAATTGTAGGGACAGAAAACACAAAAGGGACTTCGCTAAACCTGGAGGGTAAAGGACAAACAAATACAAATGGGAGCGCAGAAAAAGAAGAATCTGGCATGAAGAAACCTATGGGTATGGCTAAAATTCTTATGGCAATTTCTCTTCCCCTGTTTCTTATCCTTGCAGAATATTTCATACTGAAGAAAAAGATCTAAAATACTTTCCTTTTCCTTCATAATTTCTTTTTTAATATTTATTCAGCCTGTTTTTAATCATTTTTTAATCTTTTTGTGTATTTTTCCTCTATTATCTAATTAGATCAGTTTTAGGGAATCGATCTACTTGCTTTTTGAAATTGCATGTAGGTTTTATACCTCTGGATTTAAACTTGAAATAGTCCTAATTCTTTGAAAAAAATTAGAGATTGAATAAGAAATAATATAAAATGAATTTTACGAAATTTAGTTTCCAATAATATAAAATTAAGGACAGGTAAAAAGATAAATTATAAAAATTTTATACTTCAAAACTTATATTAAGTACAATATATATTGATATTTAGGTACAATATTCAGGGTATTTAAGTACAACATACAGGGATTACAATTAACAACATACAGGAAAGCTGAAAATTAGAGATAACGGGAAAATATGATTTCACTTATTGCATTTAGCCCAAACGCATCGTCTTGAAACCAGTTAATGGTAGGGATTTTGTGTGACTTCATTTTACAGATAGGGGAAGCTGACTAAAATGAAAGTCTATTTTCTAAACTACATAATTAGTTTTTTACTGGTAGTGGCAGTAATTACTGGAATGATACCTGATACTGTATCAGCCGATGAAAATCCTGAGGAGTATTACGATTCATACGAAGATAGTCTGCCGCATCATCAAGACTTGAATTCATACGATAAAGACCTGGATTCAGATCATAAAGAGCATGATTATACGGATTCCGAAAAAACCAATTCTGATGACGCAGCAGATTACTCATATTTAAATCAAGATCCCGACAATAGCCCAGAACAAAGCCATGCAGACTCTGAAGAAAAAATGACATCAAATCCAAACTCAGAGCCCACACATGAAATAAAAGAAGAACCTGATTCGAGTAACACAAAGAATTCAAATAACGGAAACAATCCGGGTATCGACGAAAATCAGAATAGTAACACTAACGACCAATTAAATCCAGTTTCAGACGAGACAGATAAAGAAAAAGAATATTCAAGTCCAACTGAAGAAAATACGAATAATTTAATTCAACGTCCAGGTTCTGGAAATGGGGAAGGAAATGAATCTAAAATAGATTCCGAGGAAAAAGCCAACACAGATTTGGATTCAACTTCAAATTCAAACTCTAATTCAAAAAACCAGAGTGAAACAAAGGAGAATTCAAGTTCCAAAAACAAAAATAAAAGTACTTTAAATTCGCATCAAAATATTAAAAATAAAAACACCGAAAACTCAGAAAATGAAAATAAAAATAGTGAGGGAGAAGACTTTTCGATTGCTGAAAATAAGAACACTTTAAAATCCGGTAATAAAAATACAGGTGAATCTAATTTAAATTCAAATGAGGCTAAAGCTGAGGAAAAGAATACTCCAAAAAATTCAGTCACAGATGGTAAGGATAAAACAAAATCAAAGCCAGGCCCTCAAAAAGAAGATAAAGTAGAAGAAAGCCAAGAGTCTGGAAATAATCTCGAAGAAGTTTCAAGCCCTGCTGACATGAATACTAAAAATAAAGATTCAAATTTGAACTCCGAGAAAAAGGAGATTCCTACTCCAAACCTAAATAAGATAAATTCCAGAACCCTCTTAGAAAGTTCTGATTCCAAATCTTCAGAAACTGGAAATCCTGATACAGGAAGCACATTTAATAAAAATTCAAATAATGTGCCTTCACACGCCGAAAATGCCGATAATTCGAATACATGGAACTGGAGTAAAGAAGCCGAGAGTTCAGACTCTGAAACTGCAAGCAACAATGCTCCAGTTCCACCAGCTAAAGAATACTTTTTTAAACCCGAAACTATAGAGACAAATCAAAACGCACTACCCATAGATAAAGAAAATGGAATAAATGCAGAAAATGTTAATCCCAGTTCATATCAGGATTCTGTCTCTGATTCCGGCTCCTCAAGTTCAGGCTCAAAATCCAAATCCAGCTCCAAATCCGGAAT
>CAZFNE010000190.1:0-6532 GCA_964520335.1 uncultured Methanosarcinales archaeon
CGGACGTACCAGAGTTCTTCGGGAACTTCTATATCAGCTATTCCCTCCCTGCTTTTTTCAGTATCTATTCTCCCACTATCAGTTTCTTCGGATTCTTCTTTAGCAGCTGGTTCTTCCAGCCGGAAACAAAACCTGAAAGGTGAAGTAGTAAGTATTGTGAGGGGGCGCTGCCATTCCCGAGTTCGGGCCTCAAGCTGCAGGAGTTCTTTTTCATTTCCATAGATTAACCCATCAGGGCTTTGCAAAGCAAAAATCCAGGCATCGTGGATGCTATCAAAGGATTTTCTTTTGCGCTTCTCTTTTGCAAGCTCTTTTTCTCTTACTTCGGATCGGACTATCCAGTCAAGAGAGTCCTCTATAAATTGCCTTGTCATTAAAGCTGCAGGCGTTTCCGGCGGCCTTTCCGAACCTTCAGGAGCAAAAGCCCTTGCAACAGGAGGCATTTGCTTTGCAAGTTTTGCCAGCTCGCCTGCATCTTCTCCAGAAAATACGGGTTCCCAGAAAGCCCTGTACTCCCCTTCTTCCCCCCTGACGCCAGGCAGGTATTTCTGTCCGGCCACAAGCGAACCTGCAAATTTCAGGGCATCTGCCCACCAGAGCAAGTCGTTTCCAGAGATTATGCCTGGGGTCAGAACCCGTTTCCCCATGCAGGCACAGAGAAGAACCAGAGAATCTTCAGCTTCCAGAGGATATGCATGAACAGTCCACTGAGCCAGTGCAGGTTCTGCATTCGAAGCCGGGATTTCAGCAACTAGGGGGCTGGAAGGGACAGGATTCCCGCCTATCGTCGGAATCCAGACGTTAATAATCTCAGGCTCTTTCCGATCAGTGATGCCCAGCAATAACTCAAGGGCAGCAGACAGGTTTTCAAAACCTGAATCATAGGGATAAGGCTTTACAGCCTGGTTTTTAGGTTTTCTCCCCCGACGAGAAACAGGCATTTCTTTTTCTGCCGGACTTTCTCCCCATAAGAAGAACTGTTTTCCGATTCTTCCTGCATGAAGAATTATCATATATTTGTATAAAGAAGGAACATATATTAAAAATGATGTAGGGAAAGCCTTTTCAAACCTCCATTGCTTCCATAATAGATATTCAGGGAAATTTTCGGCTTGTTATTGAGGGCCTTTTTTTGTCTGATTTTTGAAATTAAAAGATTTCAGCAAGGTAATATAGGGCAAGTTGAAAATACTTCAACAAATCGAAGATTTTTGATTTTGAGACTGTATTTCCAGAGGAATTACATGGTAATTGCCCCCAAAAATCACTTTAAACAACATTTTTTTGTCGATAGAGAAGATCATATCCAGGCCTTTAAAGAAAATGTATATAATATTGGGCAAAAAGAATTCATTGTCCTGGTTTATTATGGAATTGCTGGCATTGGTAAGACAAGTCTCAGGAAAGAATTTCCAAAGTACTTAGAAAAATATAACCGTGTATACCAGTATCACAAAACAATCTGGGCCTCAATAGACCTGCGCCTGGAAAGCCACAGAGATAAGAATACTTTTTTGGTAACCTTGAAAAATGATTTACAAAAGAAATACAAAATCCACTTTCCTGCTTTTGAAATCGCACATGCTATTTACTGGAAAAAAGCAAATCCAGAAATCCCTCTAAGAAAAGATAACTACCTGTTTTTTGAAGGTGACAATGCTTTTGATGATTTTTTTGGAGTTGTCGATAAAATACCTTATTTTAGCATCGTGCCTGCTACTTCAAGATTACTAAAAAATCTTCCCGACTATTTTAGAAAATGGTGGGTGAATGGAGAAGAAGAGCTTCTACAGCTTTCAGAAAAAGAACCTCTCGAAATTGCAGAGACTCTCCCCTATTTCTGGGCACAGGACCTCAATAATTATCTGGAGCAGACTTCAAAATCTGCGATCTTATTTATAGACACATACGAAGCCCTGTGGGAAAACCATAGAAGTGACGGACATTCCAGAGACGAATGGATACGAGAAGAGCTAATTCCCCACCTGTCAAGAAAAGTACTGTGGGTTATCTGCGGCAAAGAAGCACTTAAGTGGAAAGAGACAGACGGCGAGTGGGATGAATACCTTACCCAGTACAAGGTAGAAGGACTGATGGAAGATTATTGTATAAAATATCTTGAAACCCGAGGAATCACTGATAACGAAATACAGGAAGCCATATTTAAGGGAAGTAAAGGCGTCCCATATTATTTGGAACTATCTGCAGATACTTATGAACTGATTGTAAAAAATAACGTGGAACCAAAACCAGAAGACTTTGGGGACAATTGTCAAAAAATTACAGATAGATTCTTCAGATTCTTAAGTCCTGAAGAAAAGAACACATTGAATGTACTCTCATTCCCTCATTTTTGGGACTATGACCTTTTTGGGCATCTTGCCAAAGAATTTAATACAGGGCATTCCACAAATGATTATGAAGAGTTTTGCAATTTTTCTTTTATTGACAGAGCCGAAAATAACAAATATCAAATGCATCATTTGATGCAGGAATCTCTTCAAAAAACGCAAAAAAAGATGAAGCCGGATTCGATAAAAAGAATACATAAAGCTGTGTATGAATACTATAGCATCAAACTCGAAAATATTGATATTAAGGCGATAACTCCAGAACATGAAACTGCTCTAATCGAGGCATTTTATCACGCGAAAAAAACATTAAGAGCAGAAAATCTACTTAAATGGTTTTTTAAAGTCTCAAATCCGTTCTATGAAGCAGCATTCTGGCAATTAATTACGCCAATGTATAAAGGAATATTAAATTTTCTTGAAGAGGAACTTGAACCTGAACATCCCGCTGTTATAAGCTCACTAAACAATCTTGCATTACTCTATGAAAGTATGGGAGAGTACGAAAAGGCACTATTGTATTATCAAAGAGCATTCAAGACAGTTGAAAAGGCTCTGAAACCTGAACACCCATGCGTTGCAACAACACTTAACAATCTTGCAGGACTTTATGAAAACATTGGAGAGTACGAAAAAGCATTAACACTCTATCAGAGAGTACTTAAAATTCGTGAAGAAGTACTTGGCCTACAACACCCAGACGTTGCAGAAACATTAAACGGTTTTGCAGGACTTTGTAGCAGTATGGGGGAATACAATAAAGCATTACCACTCTATCAAAGAGCGCTAGAAATTCGTGAAGAAGTACTTGGCCTACAACACCTAGACGTTGCAAATTCGCTAAACAATCTTGCAGTACTCTACGAAAACATGGGAGACTATGAAAAAGCACTCTCATTTTGTCAAAGGTCACTTGAAATAGTTGAAAACATGCTGGGACCCGGACACCCATACGCCGCAACAACACTAAACAATCTTGCAGGAATTTATGACAGTATAGAGGAGTATGAGAAAGCACTTCCACTTTATCAAAGGGCACTTGAAATTAAAGAAAAGACTTTAGGGTCTGAACATCCGTCTGTTGCGGCAACCCTAAACAATATTGCAGGACTTTATGGTGATATGGGAGATTACTAAAAAGCACTACCGCTTTATCAAAGAGATTTAAAAATCAATGAAAAGTTTCTAGGACCGAAACACCCAGATGTTGCAAACTCACTAAACAACCTCGCTAACCTCTATGAAAACATGGGAGATTATGAAAAATCGCTCTCATTTTATCAAAAGGCACTTGAAATTAAAGAAAATGTGCTGGGTCCCCAACATCCATCTGTTGCGATAACACTAAACAATCTTGCATTACTCTATGAAAGTATGGGAGATTATGAAAAGGCAATCCTACATTATAAAGGCGTACTTGATATTCGTGAAAAGACATTTGGACCAGAACATCCAGATGTTGCAAACTCGCTTAACAATCTTGCAGGACTCCATCAAAGTATAAGAGAGTACGAGAAAGCGCTTTCACTTTATCAAAGAGCACTAAAAATATATGAAAATATGCGGGGCCCGCAACATGCATATGTTGCAGTAATCCTAAACAATCTTGCTAAACTCTATGAATGTTTGGGAGAGTACGAGAAAGCACTCCTACTTTATCAAAAGGCACTTGAAATGGTCAATGTCGAAAAAGAGTCGGAACAGAATAATCCGATTATTCTAGAAATAAGAAATAATTATAATGACCTTCTTTCAAAAAGAAATGAAGAAAAATGATATTTGAAATTTTACATCATAATATTTAAACCGCTGCTTCTCCAAGCTTACTTATCTCATGAATAAACAGATCTACTAAAATCTTTAAAATTTATTCTCTGATATGCCTGACAATATGACCCGCTTCAGGAATGATAATTTTAGATAAAGCCAGTTTCACTCCACTTGGGGAACCTGGAAGGCAAAAAATTGCTTTTCCTTTAACCACACCTGCAGCAGCTCTGGTTAGAATTACTGAACTTCCTATTTCTTCGAGGCTTTTATACCTGAAAAGTTCTCCAAAACCAGGAATTTCCTTTTCAAATAAAGGACTGATAGCTTCAATCGTAATGTCTTTTGGAGCAAGCCCTGTGCCTCCGGTTGTAATTATAATATCTACCTGGCTCTCAAGAGCAGACTGAACCGCTTTTACAATTGAACCCTTTTCGTCGGAAACAAGCCTGTAAAGAATAACTTTATGCCCAGCAGCCTCAAGAAGTTCTTTAATAGCCTGTCCAGAGAGGTCTTCGGCTGCTTCAGGAGAAATAGAATCTCCGTATTTTTCATATCTTGAACTTGAAATTGTAATTAAGCCAAAAGAAAAGGCTTTTTGAGCATCTTTTTTGTGAATTATGGGAGTGAAATCTTTCATAAAACCACTTAAATGAGCTTTTTAATCTTCAATATACAGACTGTAATTCATGCTTAAGGTTTTTTAACCTAAATATAGTTATTATTATATTTTTTAAATAATATTTAAAGCTAATAGATTGATTTTGGAATTTTTTTGCCCTATGTATTTTTCTGAAATTTTCATTTTACTACAGAATGAGGTATCTCCTATTTCCTCTAATTGAATTTAATTTTGTCAAAAGCTGTAGTAGAATTCTCTTCAGGTTACTAATATTTTCCTTGGTGTAATAGTATTTCTAACCGATGGTTACTAGATAACCGAAAGTTATAATACAACTTTGAGTTATAATATAACTTTAAGTTAGAACATTCTAGCGAGACTGCCTTCCGGCGGTATCCTATATAGCTGATGGAGTAAGTAAAATGAGATTGGAATCTGTGAAATTAGTTTACTTTTCGCCTACCGGAACAACAAAAACGGTTATTCAGGGCATTGCGGATGGTATTAATCCAGGCACCATGAAATTAATTGATATCACCAAACCCGATGCAAGAGAACAACCATTACTGGCCTCGGAAAATGAATTGCTTATAATTGGGGTTCCTGTATATATGGGAAGAGTGCCGGCATTATTGATTGAATGGCTGAATGCAATTCAAGCTCATAATACCCCCACGGTTTGTGTTGTTGTCTATGGTAATCGTGTATATGATGACGCATTACTCGAAATAAAAAATATTGTAACGAAATGTGGGTGTATTCCCATTGCCTGTGCAGCATATATAGGGGAACACTCATTCTCAAATTCCGAGACACCAACAGCAGAGGGACGCCCCGATAAAGTCGATTTGAGCCATGCAAAAGTATTTGGGCAGAAAATAAGCGAAAAATTACAATCTATTTCATCAATCTCTCAAATTTCTGATGTAAACGTACCTGGCGTTGATCCCTATAGAGGAAGTTCGAAATTATGGGATGTTGATTTTATCGCAGTCAGCGAAGAGTGTTCGCAATGTGGAATTTGTGCAGAAAAGTGTCCTGTTGGCGCTATTAATTCAGGAAATTCCCGTTTGATTGATATAGAAAAATGCATCACCTGCTGCGCGTGTATAAAAAACTGCCCGCAAGGTGCCAGATCGATGAAACCCGGGCTGGTTAAAGACGCATCAGTGCGTCTTCATACGCTCTATAGCCAGCGAAAGGAGCCTGAATTTTTTATCTAATGAATTTATCTAATGAATATATCCAATTATTAAAAGCGGAAAAATTGGAATACATTCATTCCTTGTTCATATAATTACCAGGTGTTGAATAAATATGAATTGTTCAGAGGGGGAAGAATGGGAATAGCCGACAGAAGACAGCGAGAGAAAGAGCAGAGAAAGACAGAGATCCTCGATGCAGCAGAGCGTCTCTTTTTTTCCCGAAGTTACGAAGATGTTTCTATGGATGAGATCGCCCGTGAGGTCGAATTGAATAAGGCTACCCTTTATCTATATTTTAAAAACAAGGAAACTATCTTCGCTACCATCGTACTCCGGGGTATCCACATTCTTAAAGAAAAATACGTAGAATGCATGGAAAAAAAAGTGCCGGGTATTGTCAAAGTAGCTTTAATGGGACAGGCCTATTACCAATTTTCGCAGGAATACCCTAATTATCTCCGAATGATCCACTTTTACGGGTCGGAACGTTTCTCTAAAGAGAACCCCTGTACGGCAGAGATTGGAAAGGGATATGGCACCTGCCGTCTGATCCTGCGAGATGCGATCCAGGAGGGCATAGATGACGG
>CAZFNE010000191.1:0-6532 GCA_964520335.1 uncultured Methanosarcinales archaeon
TCGGTTTTCTCGTTTTACTAATTTACTATTCCACTAATTTTAATATTCTAGTATTCTAGGAATTTTATCACTTTATTAACTTTGGGTTTTTTCAAAATTTCTTTAATCTTTTTTATTGACTATTCTAAACAATTATCTGCTACACTATACATTCATATAGCTGCTTGTGCCATAGCACCAGTAATATGCCGAGCTACAGAAGTCTGGTAAAAGAAGTCATTAAAAAAGCCGATGTTCTTCTTGAAGTTGTAGATGCCCGCTTTCCTGATGAAACCCGAAACAGTGATATCGAGCGAGAGATAGCTCGCTTAAACAAACCTCTCATAATTGTTATCAATAAATGCGACCTTGTCTCAAAAGAAAAACTCGAGAAAACCAAGGCCCGCTTCTCAAAAATTGCCCCTACTATTTTTATTTCCAGCAAAGACAGATCCGGAACGACGATGCTAAGACACCAGATCCTTGCATCTGCCCGGAAAAACAGTGCCAAATCCCCTGAAAGAAAGGATAGTGAAAGAGGTACCTATAAAGACAGGGGTAGCGATAAAGGCACTGAAGGCGAGAAATATAATGGAGAAAAATTTAATAAAGGGAACTCCAACGAAAAGAATCTAGATGGAAAGAATTCAAAAAAAGAGAAAAATGAGATTTTGGTAGGCACTCTTGGATATCCGAATGTAGGCAAATCTTCTGTCATAAACGGAGTTACAGGCAGGCACAGAGCAAGCACTTCCGCAGTCTCAGGCCATACAAAAGGCGTCCAGCATGTAGATGCAGGCTCAAAAATTATGTTTATTGACACTCCAGGCGTAATCCCATTTGATGAAAAAGATGAATATCTTCAGGGTCTGCTCGGGGTTAAAGATGTTACCCACCTGAAAGACCAGGTAGGAGTAGCTCTGAAAATTCTTGAAAAAATGCTTGCCGAAAACAAAACTGCTCTTGAATCTTTTTACAATATTGTATTAGAAAATGAGAGTTCATATGAAGCCCTTGAAAAAATAGGCGTTCAGTGCAATTTTTTGCAGAAAAAAGGCGAAGTGGATGAAGGTAGAACTGCCACAAGAATAATAAATGACTGGCAGAATGGGCTGCTTCTTATTTAAACCTGAAAAGACATGCGTGACTGTTCAGCTATCAATTTTGGTATGTTCTTTATATGCGAAAGATGGTGGCCAGAACAAAAATACCAGACTTAAGAACTGGTAATGAAGGGTTTTGTGGGTTCGAGTCCCACCCTTCGCACAAACTTTTTACATCGAATTTTGGATTTAGCTTTTTTTACTTCCTTTTATACAGAAGTACTGCAAGCAGGCTGGCAATTCCATAATACACCTCAAAACTTGGTGTTTTTAAAATTTCTTTTTGCCCTTTTTGTGATTCTCTATTTACTAATTTGCTTTCATTAACTGGTTCAGTTGATGCAAACTGTATTCCCGTTACAATTTCTTCAGATGGTTTTGTTGTACCCGTTATTGCAAATAAAGAAAATCCTGACGTTTTGGCTGTGAAATACAGGAATCTGTTATCTTCTCCTGAAAGAATTAGTGGGAATTGTTCCCATTTTTTATCGTTATATCTATTCAAAGTAATAGAATCCGTATCGATTTTTCTTTCATTTATCCAGGATTTTTCAACCTTGAGACAAACAACCGGATTTTCTACGTTCTTTGAGGTTACAACTCCTCCATTCCCGACCCAGACATTAAAGAACTTGTAAACTTCACCTTCAGGCAGTCCGGAAACCAGAGTGGATTTTCCTTTCAGCATCTCAGCAATTGTTGTAGTTTTGCCAAAAGTTCTCTTTGAATCAAAGCTTACATACAAAAGACAGGTTGCGTTCTGTGTAAAATCAAATTTTACAGGCTTTCCACTTGTTATAAATGCCTGCGAAAGTTCCTTGACCTGTACATTCTTTGCAGGTTCAGGAGAACTACCTGAACCTCCACCTCCGTTTCCACCGCCTTTAGGGTTGCTTTTTGTCAGTACAGTTATTATAGCAAGTTTTGAATCTATACCATATTCATTTTTTACTGTCAGATTAATCGTATAAGTTCCTTGAGCTGTGAACTCATGAACTGGATTTATTTCTGCAGAGTCAGCAATTCCATCATTATTGAAATCCCAACTCCTTGACACTACATTTTCCGATAAGTCTGTAAATTGGACAATTAGAGGAGCATAACCGCTGGTAATGGTGGTGGCAAAGTTTGCAACAGGGAGTGTTGGTTGTGCTTGAAGAGAACCTATAAACTGCCCGAAGGAATTAGGATTACGTCCTACACTCATAGTTGCTGTGACCTTGTTTGTTGTTGTATCAACTACGGAGACATTATTGCTGCCATAATTAGTCACATATACCTTTTTTCCATCCGGTGTGACCGCAACTCCACTTGGAACATTTCCTACAGGAATTGTGGCTGTAACCTTGTTAGTGGCCGTGTCAATTACAGAGATAGTATTACTAAGACCATTAGTCACATATACCTTCTTTCCGTCTGGAGTGACGGCAACTACATCTGGAAGGGATCCTACAAGTACTGTGGTTGAAACCTTGTTTTTTACTGCGTCGATTACATAAATATATCCGCTATTGCTTCCTTCGTCACACACCACATATACCCATTTCCCATCTGGACTTATTGCAACTCCACGAGGATTGTTTCCGACAGGCACTGTGTCTATAACAGTGTTTGTGTCTGTATCGATCACAGAAACAGTTTTATCATCGAGATTAGTCACATACACCTTTTTTCCATCCAGCGTTACAGCAACTCCAAAAGGAACTTCGCCTACGAGTATTGTAGCTTCAACTTCGTTGGTAGCTGTGTCTAAAACGAGGATTGTGTTATTGAGAGGATTTCCTACATCGGGATGTGGCACATATACTTTTTTCCCGTCTGGACTTATTGCAACTCCACGAGGAGAACTTCCCACAGGAATTGTAGTTCTAACAGTGTTTTTTATTGCGTCAATTAAAGATACAGTACCGCTAAAAATGTTAGTCACATATACCTTTTTTCCATCTAGTGTAACAGCAACTCCCTTAGGACTGCTTCCTACAGGAATTATGGCTATAACCTTGTTAGTAGCAGTGTCGATTACTGAAACAGTGTTGTCGCCGGAGTTTGTAATATATGCATATGGACCTATACCAACCAGCTGCATTGCTGTTATTGTAGTTAACATTGAATCTGTACCATTTTCATTGGTTGCTGTCAGATTAACTGAATAGATTCCTGGATTTGCATATTCATGAACTGGGTTTCTCTGTGTAGAATTACTTCCATCTCCAAAATCCCAAATCCATCCAGTTGCATTTTGTGAAAGGTCAGTAAACTGAATTGAGAGAAGAGAATAACCCTCGGTAACATTGCTATCGAAGTTTGCAACTGGAAGAGGATTAGTAACGACTATGTAATTTGGCTTTATTATTTTACTATTACCTGCACCATTTTCAACAGTCATACCGATTGTATAATTCCCTGGTTTGTTAAATGTGTGCGTTACATTCACGGCATGTTTTGAGTCAATCCCATCCCCAAAATCCCAAATCCAGGAAGTAGGTACTTCGCCAGTGCTGGTATCGGTAAATAACACAACCAGAGGTGCAGCTCCATAGGTTGTGTTTGCAGTAAATCCAGCAATAGATGGCAAGGTGTTCGTGACAGAAAGATTACTCATATAGATGCCATTATCATTAGCAATGCCTTGTCTGCTGTCTATTCCCCATACAATGTTATCATTGTATATATCAGAGGCTGAGTCAATCATTTCCGGATAAATATACACTGGAGTGCTTTTTGCTGACGGAATGTCATAAACGTATACACCCGCATAACCAAATTGGTCATCGCCAGATTTTGAATATACAATTTTGTCCCCATTTATACGGGCATAAGTACCTGTGTCATCGCCAGCATCAACGTAAATATCAGGCCATAAAGTATTCCTTGTATTATCACTTGTGACGTCTATAGTCTGCTTAGTAACAAGATCATACATCTGGATAAAACCCGATCTTGTGTAGAAGTTCGACCATATCACCTTATTACCATACATATGTGGATTAAATATCTGGCTAGAAGAGTATACATTTATAATTTCCTTAGAATTAATATCGTAAACCGCTATAGTTCTTCCTTCTACATTTACATCTTCGTAATCATATGTTATCTTGGTATCATATATATCAGGACTATTACCTTCCCCAATCTTAGTCTGTGTAGAAGTCGATATATCGCGCATATATATGTCGTAATTATAATTTGATTCATTGTAATTTGCTTTCCATACAATTCTATTACCATAAATAGCTGGAATGCTGCTACTATCAACATCTTTTGTAATGTAAGACCTAGTGCCTGAGGGTATATCATACACAGTTAATCGAGGAGTTCCACTACTTTCATCATGCCATACTAACTTATTTTCATAAATAGCTGGATAAGATGCTGCAGAAGAGCTAACAGTAGTATCTGTTTTCGAGGTTAAATCATAGAGGTGAATAACACCCCCGTTTGTCCATACAACTTTGTTACCATAAATAGCAGGATCAGCTCCACTACCAATTTTAGTCACTTGTGCCGCTGACGCCACAAAAGAAATTAAAATCAAAAATACAAAAACTAAGATTGTTAAAGCTAACGCTACCGAATACGACTTTTGCTTATTTTTCATTTATTCCCTATACCCCCAAAAAATTTAGTTTATGTTACTACTGAATTATACTCAATATTCTTTATACCTGTTGTTTTTAAAACTGAATTATACTAATATCTTTTCTTGAAGGATTTCGTGGGTTCGAATCTTATCTCTCACACGGAAATTTTTTCCTGTGAAAATGAAAAGCTGTACTTTTTTCTTACTTACTCTTTTATTATTCAATCAAAGAAACTAATTTTCACTTCAACTGTAGAAGTTCTTAACTTTAGTATTTAGAGATTCAAACTCAATATTCTAATACAAATAAGGCCTTTTAGAGACAACATTTCAGAAATTCATAAAGGGAAGAATTGTTTTTAATATCATAATTGTTTTAATTCTGGTTTTACTATTGTTTTTAATTGTTTTTCAGAAAAGCCGGTCGCGAGCGGCCGGTAAATATTCGGGGTCAAGAGAAAAGAGAAACAAGTAAGTAATAGGTATTTAAAAAAGGATATTATAGTTCTTTTTAGAAGATTGGAATAAATGAAAAAATCAACTTCACTAGACCTGTCTCAATATTCATTGACCTTTTTACTTAACTGCTTTTTAAACTATTTAACAATATTTCGCTTATAATCGTTCCAGAGACTGTATAACGCCTCAAAAAGCCGATTTCTATGACCCTATATATGAAGACATTATTTTTCCAATCTTTAACCCGTTCATATCGGCGTCAGTAGAAGGAGCTTTTTTTTCTTATTTTTTTCTTCAAGAATTAAAAAACTTATTTCGATGTACCTGTCACGATTTTCATTGATATAAAGGATGTTTTAATTATGCCTTTTTATATGTCTTCGGATTGCCAAAATTTTGATTTTTTGAGATACTTCTCAATTCTTTTAGCATCCCATACTCCTTCCATTCTGGACAGATTAGATGCGCGGTCAGCGAATTTTAATACAATTCCTCTTATGGAGTGTAAATGAGGGAAATACCACCCGGTATCGTCTACTTTTCTTTCATGCGTAACTTCAAGAATAAGATCCGCAATGTCTACACCAAACATAGTAATTAATTCTTCATATGTTGTGCTGGTATCTTCTAATGTATCATGAAGGAGTGCAGCCACTTGAAGATCAAAGTCATACGGATATAATATTTTTATAATTTCATAAACCTGCCAACAATGAGCCATAAAGTAGTCGTTTCCGGCATCATCAAGCTGATTTTCATGTACTTTCTTACCGAATTCAATTGCTTGCCTAATTATCGCATTCGTGTTGTCCATTAACATCACTGTATGTTTAAAAGGAAATAGTTCTTATTAATAATCAATTGTCACATTTCAACTCTTTAAGTATATTTAGGAAATATTATAAATTTTTTGTGAGTTCTGTGAATTCTATAAGCTGTGTGAGAACAATAATTTACATGCTACAATACAGAAAGAAACATTTTTAAATTTTGTGCTTTTTATTAGATCCAAGGATTATCTATTCCATGTTCCCATTAAGGTAATATTTTTACACAGTGTAGCTATATTTTTTTGAAAAATCAGCCCAAAAGTTTCCTTTTGACTGTTTAAATAAACGTTATCCGTAAAATGTACCCATGTGTATTTATTTACGGTGTTAAGGAATTCATTTCTAAGTGCAATTCTAAATTCAATCCCAAGAACATGGATGATGTTAACATGACTGGTTAGTTTTCTAATTCAATGTGTTCTAAGTTCCTCTCCGAGAAGCAGTGCATTTAAATCCTCGGGTATGGCTATAACTGCACGTTCGAATTTAGCTGGAAAATTTCTTATTCTCCTAAGACTTAACAGTTACAAAAAAGGAAAAGATAAAATGAAACCAACACGATTTCCTAAAAATCCTTGTTT
>CAZFNE010000192.1:0-6481 GCA_964520335.1 uncultured Methanosarcinales archaeon
AAAAAACAGCTCTTATTGATACAGTAAAAGCTTCTTTTTCTAAAGAAATGCTTAACAAAATAAGTCAGATTATTAATCCATCAGACCTTGATTATATTATAGTCAACCATATGGAACTTGATCATGCAGGATCCCTGGCAGAATTAAAGACTCTTACGAATGCACAGATGTTCATCACGGAACAGGGAAAAAATATTCTCGAGAATTATTTCAAAGACTCTGGATATGAGAGTTGGAATTCTAAAACAGTTAAGACAGGAGACCAACTATTCCTGGGAGGTAAAACTTTAACTTTCCTCGAAGCCATGATGCTACATTGGCCGGACAGTATGGGAACTTCTTAGAAGAGGACAAAATTCTCTTTTCAAAGGATGAATTTGGGCAGTATCTGGCTACAGAAAAACGGTATGATTTTGAGAAAGAAAATGCAATCCCTGCTGCAGCCGAATATTATGCAAATATAATGATGCCTTATGGGAATGCAGTCCTGCGTTATCTTAACCTGTTATATGAACTTGGAATAGCTCCTGTAAAGATAGCTCCTTCTCACGGAATTATCTGGGAACGGGACATCCAAAAAAATTCTTGAGGCTTACAGGGCCTGGGCTAGAGGAGAATCAAAGGAAAAAGTGGTTATAATTTATGATACAATATGGGAAAGCACAAAAATAATGGCAAATGAAATTGCAAAAGCTGTTGGAGAAAGCGGAGTTGAAGTTAAAATTCTCAATCTCAGAAAAAATAACAGAAATGTTATTATGAAAGAATTGCTTGACGCGGCAGCCTTTGCTTAGGTTCACCAACCCTTAATTCTGGAATCTTTCCCACAGTTGCGAATTTTCTGGCATATCTTTAAGGCCTGAGGCCAAAGAATAAAAAAACCGCAGTTTTTGGGTCTTATGGTTGGGGAGGAAGAGCTGTAAAAACAATGGAACAGGAACTGAAAAACTCAGGAATTGAAATAATTGAGCCCGGGATACAGGTAAAATCCAGGCCAGCTCAGGAAGAGCTTGAAAAGTGTAGGCTGCTTGGAAAACAACTTGCATTTATTGCAAAAAATAGATAAAATTTTTATTTTAATGTTCTCAACATTTTTTATAGGGTTTAAGTTAACCCCAAATAAGACTGTCACTCTACTTCTTTAATTTAAATTTATAATAAATTTTAATTGTCTGAATGTTGATTGTCTATTTCTAATCATCTGTTTCTCCTTAATCAGATAATAAAATTTTTCCATTTTTATCGATTCGATTAAATTACATTTGGGTTTCCGAAATTACAGGAGAAAATACTTTCACTCCACTAGGCTGAAATTAATAAATACTCAAGTAGTTTTTGAGAATAGAGGTTGAATACAATGGAAGAGATATTCAAAGGATTAGTTGAACGCGCCCAGTACTATGAGCAGTTTGAAAGTTTTAGAAATATAAATCATACCACACAGTTTGGGGAGATATCACAAATCGATCTCGAAATGAAAGTCTCAACATTCAGTTTATAAATATCGACCTGAACTGCCAGCCTTAAGATAAAAATGGATAATAAGCTGCAAATCTCCGAGAAATCGAAACGTTGAAGAGTGAAGCTTAAAAATAATTCCTTTAAATAAAACAACAACTTAAAAACTAAAGAGACTGTAAAAAACGAAAAAGAAATTGAACAAAAGAATAAAGGCGGAAATCAAGCTCACTTTTCAACTGTTTTCATTTCACCTTCTAGATCTTCACCTAAATTTATTTTAGTAAAATCTCCACTCGTGGGAAGTTCCATGAAGAAATTATTTGTAGTATCGAAAGAAACTTTCCCGTTCTCAAGTTCAAAATCCAGTACATGCCCACCAGCGCTCTTATTTTCAGTAATGAAATGTATATGATACCCGGGAACATTCACCCCTTTTGCAAATTCCGGTGTTTTAAAACCGACAAGCGTACCGTTTACATTTTTAAATTCGAAGATGCTTTGCTTCGAGACGGCTTGAGCAAGCTTTGGATATGGCTTTTCCTGTTTTGGCACGCTTCGAGCCTTTAAATACGAGAAATTTCCCTCAACTTTGACAGCATAGAATAAGTTTTCGGATGGCAGGTTTGAATCGAGTTTTTGTTCAAACTCGGTTAAGTTAACCGGGCCCTGAAGCTTAAAACTTTTATCTGCTTCGAAAAAAGTAACTGTTGCAAAAGGAGTTGTCATATCTTCCGAAATAGGGTAAGCAATTCCATCACTTTTTATTTGATAATAATTGCCATCAAGAGCTAACATTTCTCCATCAAGCTTATCAACTGTCCCTATTCCAAAATCTCCTTGCTGCTCTAAGTTTTCAAAAGGAAGAACTCCATCATAAACCCCTTGAAGTAATGCATCAATAGTAGAAACCTGATAAAGAGTATCTTTTCTTACATCCTGAGAATTAGAACAGGAATTCTTAGTATTATTGGCTTCGTCAGACAATTTATCCGGCACTTTAATACAGCCTGAAACCAGAATCAGCGAAAAAATAGTGAAACAAATTAATATATTTTTTGTCTTCATTCATATTCACCGACTTCTGCAAAGATATTTCGCATTTATACTTTTTATTATTTTGTAACGGTTTCTGAAATCTTTCTGTAGTTTGGCAAATCTTTATAAAGCTGTTAGAGAAATATTGAATGGGAAGGGGAGTAAAATATGAATGAATACTTTATGGAACTTATTGAAAGAGCCCAATACTATGAGCAATTTGAGTTTTTCAGGGAAAAGGAATCGAACATGGAGATTGAAATCGACCTGGAGTGGACTAATATAAGAGAGAAATATTGCACATATAATTAAGGCTAAAATAGAAAACAGAAGAGAAAATAAAAATTTACTTTATTACAAAATTTAAATAAAATTTTTCATGTTATCTTTTTTAAGAATTCGCCAAGCGCTTTTTGACAAATTCTGCAATCGCATTTCCTACTTCTATTGTGCCTGCCTTTCCTCCCAGGTCAGAGGTGATGATCTTGTTTTGGATTACATGTTCAATTGCTTCATCAATAATCACAGCCCTTGAATCATTTAACCATTCAAGCAGCATTTTTACGCAAAGGATTGCAGCTATGGGGTTTGAGATGCCTTTTCCTGCAATATCAGGAGCACTTCCATGAACAGGTTCGAAAAAAGCGTATTTGTCCCCAATATTTGCGCTGGGTACAAGCCCGAGGCTTCCGACAAGTGCTGCACACATGTCACTTAAAATATCCCCAAAGAGATTCGTTGTAACTACGACGTCATATCTTTCCGGATGCATAATAAGGCTGTAAGCCATAGAATCAACAAGCATATCCCCATACTCTACCTCCTGGGAATTTGCAACCTTTCTGCAAACATCAAGAAAAAGTTTGTCGGATTTAAGGACATTTGATTTATGAACAATAGTCACTTTATTTCTTCTTTGTTTTGCGAGTTTACAGGCATATTCTGCAATTCTCTCAGAACCTCTTCTTGTGACTATTCTTTTTGTCCAGGAAAGCTCAGTTCCTATTTCTTCAATTCCTGAATATAAGCCTTCGGTATTTTCCCTAACTATAAAAAAATCAAAATCAGCTTTTCCGGTAATTCCGGTTATTCCGGGAAGAGGCTTGACAGGCCTTATATTTGCATAGAGGTCAAGTTCCTTTCGAATAGTAAGAAGCACACTTTTATAATTCGGATCAGGAACAGTAGTAACCGCGCCAAAAAGAACCGCATCGCATCTCTTTATAACTTCAAGATCTTCCTGCGCCATCGCAGTACCTGTCCTTTCCCATCTGGCATATCCTAACTCAAGAGATACTTTTTCAAGTCCAATTTCAAAAGCATCGAGAACTTTAAGGGCAGCAGGGATTACCTCTCTGCCTATCCCGTCTCCTTCAATAACAGCCAGTTTCATATAATTGCTTCTGGATTTTGGGGTATATCAATCTGGCGTAGCTATTAAGATTTTAAAAGAATTACTGTAGAAAATCCCTCTCCTGGTTAGAATTAATTTAAATCCAGAGCATATGTTCAGCCAGGATCTTTATTCCAAGCCCTATAAGGATTAAACCTCCAAAGATTTCAATTTCATTTTCAAAAAAATGCCCTATTCTGTATCCAAGGATTGCCCCGCAAAAAGACATAAAAAACGTTACTGTGCCTATAATAATAACAGGTTCAAGAATAGGAGTTTTAAGAAGAGCAAAACTAATTCCTACAGCAAAAGCATCTATGCTTGTTGCAATTGCAAGTATGAAAAGCACAGAATAATTTAGGGAACTTACTTTGGCTTCCTCATTCCCATAAACTGCCTCATAAATCATTTTGCATCCTATAAGAACCAGTAACCCAAAAGCAATCCAGGGGGCATAGGCTGAGACAAATCCACTTACTGCACCTCCTCCGAGCCAGCCTAAAATCGGCATAAAAGCTTGAAAGCCCCCGAAAAAAAGAGCCAGTTTCAATGCATCACTGAGCCTGAAGGGCCGGATGGTAGTTCCACTTGACATTGAAACTGCAAAGGCATCCATTGCAAGCCCAAGCCCTAAGAGAAAATTGTTTAGAAAAGACATTAAATAATTACTCCGGTTTCGTTTTAAAGATGAAATTTAAAGATAATAGAAAGCTTGTAAATAAGGTTATCTAAGGATCAAGCCCTTTATATCAACTTCAGTTCAATCATATAGATTTTCAGGCTTACCTTAAGCAAGCTTAGAAACTTTTAGCCTTTGCACGAGGCCCCTGATAGCTTCAATAATCTGGTACTCAGATGCTCCCCAGTGCACAACAGCCCCTTCAAAGCCGGAAAGATTTACAAATCCTGATTTTTCAGATCTGCAGCACCGTGTAATAAATGGCTTTGAAGGCACAACTATTTCGGATTTAAAAGGGCAAATATTGATAAAAGAGTGTTGCAACTCAGGAAAGCGCATTTCAAAAAGGGTTTTTGAGATTTCGCACCCTACAAGCAGATGCCCGTTTTCAGTAAGGACATCGGAATCCAGACACTTTCCATTAAGTCCTGAAGAACTGCAGGGAAATACAGTATTTTCCCCTTCGAAATTTCTCAGATTAATTATTTTTTCGGAAAAACAGACCTGCAAGTCCCCAAAGACTCCACTGGCTTCCAGTCTTCTTATTACCAGGGAAAGCCATGAGGGCTCAGGAGGAGCAACATCGAGGATCTGGATTTCAAGAATACTTGAAAGGTCAGGCTTATGGACAATTGTTACATGCTTATCCAGCCCTGTAAAGATAACAGTATTTACTTTACCAGTGCAAAGTTTTAAGGCCGTTTCGATTAGGAGAGTCCGGTCTTTGATATTCAGTTCTTCGTTGTATTTAACAACTTCATCCCCAGAAGCAATAAGCTGAAGTTTTTCTACCTTTCTCAAAAGGCCCTCTCCACTCTTTTCAACGTAATAGACTGCGTATTCAGGGCTGCCTTCAGGTTTTTCGTTTTCTACAATGAGGTAATCTGTCAAGAAATAAATCAAACCGCCAGGCTCTGAACAAAGAGCCTTTGTTACGCCCACATTTTTATACTCATCAGGAAAAATCATAAATATCGGTTTTCTAAAGTTTAGAATTTTAAGTTAGCTGTCAACCAAAGGAAAAACATAAAATTTACATATTATAACCCAAACGTACTTTGCTTTTAATTTAGAGTTATCTGTTCTCAATTCATGTAGCTTAATCACTTTTTTCTTTCATTTGAATTTTTCTCCTGTGCGCCACAAGTCCTCCAGCAGTAAGTATTTCAAGCAGAAAATCAGGGAGCCTATTGCCTTTAAATGTCCCATTTCCAATTACTTTTATTTCCCCTTTAAGCAGATCAATTTCAACTTCGTCACCTTCCTCGCAGCCAACATCAGCTTCGAGAAGAGGTAAGCCTATATTAATTGCATTTCTGAAAAAGATCCTTGCAAAAGATCTGGCGACAATACAGGCTACACCTGCATGTTTTAAAGCAAGAGGCGCCTGTTCCCTTGAAGAACCACAGCCGAAATTAGTGCCAGCAACAATAATATCTCCAGGTGTCACTTTTTTTGCAAACTCAGGGTCAATTCCTTCCATTGCATGCGCTGCAAAAACCTGCATATCCTTGGTTCGCAGATATTTTCCGGGGATAATTACATCTGTATCAATATCATTTCCAAATTTCCAGACTCTGCCTACAATGGGGTTTTCCATTACATTTCACCTGCAAAATAGTTTTTTTAATGGTATATTTAAGTAGCGGGAATCTGAGAACAAATATCTAAAACAGGGCATTTCTAACAAAAGTTAAACAATACATTTTTCGAAAATAAAAATGACCTGATTATGAAAAAATAAAATAAGGAAATAAATTTGTATAAACATTTAGAAGTTTAGAAACTTCACTTTAATGCTTATACTTTTATTTCCTGTCCATTCAACACTGCTTCTTCATTTACTTTTACTTCTTTCGTTGTGTCTTTATAAGTTATTGTATAGGACCCTGTAGGTGCCACATCGAACTGAG
>CAZFNE010000193.1:0-6466 GCA_964520335.1 uncultured Methanosarcinales archaeon
AAATTTTTCAGAGCCGTAAGACCTTTTACTTTCAAAGTTTTACCTTTTAAAGGGACCGTAGTTCATGATAGGTTATCTACAAGATTTGGGATGGACGGGAGCAAAGAAGGACCAATAATATTTCCCTTTTCTGACCTTGAAGCTTTTCTTCAGGAACTTGGGACCCAGGAAATAATCCTGAATCCGGAAGAGAATATCACATTAAAAAAAGAACCTATTTATATGAGAGATCATCAGGGGGTTTCAGCTTTTGGCTGCGTTCTCGTATATTAGTAAATTCCTCCTGAATGTCAGGGACAATGCAAAAACAGGATTTAAATCCGAATTGACACTTTTTTTTAGGGACGAAAAAGGTGCAGTCGAACCTCATGCAGAACTTTTATCCACAGCTCTTGCGGTTATAGGCTTTGTCGTACTTGCAGCCCTTTTATCGCATACATACCAGGGATATGAAGCCCGTTCCTTTGCCCTGGAAAATTACGAAACTGCTTCTGTGCTTGCACAAACCATTGCAGAAGCTCCTGCACTTTTGTCCCAGAATCCTAATGTGCTCTCCGCGTCTGCCCTTGATAAACTCTCTGGCCGTACAGGAGCTAAAGAAAGAGAAAAGTTTTTTGCGACTTTTTCGGAAAACTATCGATTTTTCGTTGAGGTTCGTACAGAGGATAGAAAATGGCACTGGAAAATTGTGCCCAATGACCTTGAACCTGATTTTTTAATTGAAGGCAAAGAAAAGGTTGCTTCGTCTGTTCCTGTTGTTATAGAAATAAATCCTGCTCAAGCCGTTCCCGGAACCCTTTCTGTAATACTTTATAAAACTGCATGGATCTAACAGGGAATTAGAGAAAGGAAATTAGAGAATTAAAAAGAACTGGAACTAAAATTAAAATTAAAATTGAAATTAAAATTGAAATTAGAATTAGAATTAGAGCTAGAATTAGAACAGAATTGCAATTACAATCGGAGATAGGAAAAGAATTCAAAGCCGTTAGCTTGAACCTGAAAAGGATAAGATGCACGGGGTGATATTACTGAGATTAATCGAGTTAATCTTTAAGTGGATAGAGTTGAAAACGCCTCAAAAGATTAAAAGTAAAAAGAAAACTACTATCCTACCTGAAAGTACGATCCGTTCTTTTACAGCAGATTCGGCTTATTCTACAGTTTTTGATGCCCTCATTTTACTTGTACTTATCTCCCTTTCAGGAGTCCTGCTCATGCCTTATATGCAGGCAGAAAAACAATATAATGCAGCATATGATGTTAGTTCTTCAGATTTGAATTCCCATGTTCTTGAATCCCTGCTGTCCTGTAAACTTGAAGATTTTGAATATGAAAATTCTCCTATATTTGCACTCAATATGTCGGTACCTGAAAATTCGGTTGTCGAAGATCCTTCCCGTGTTCTTTTCCAAAAAGAACAGAAACACAAAACCTTCGCTGATCTTGTAACCGAATATCTGGCTCTGGCTCTCACACTTCCAGATCCTCAATCAGTGAGTTCTTTAAATCAAAATATGTCTTCAGGTTTAAACTTGAATTCTAATAATAGTACTGATAAATATCGTGATTTCGACAGTAGTAATAATAATAATAAAAATAAAAATAATTATTCATATGCTCTAAATCCTTTTGCAGCCGATTATGTTTCCGAATATTCAAAAATTATTTCTGCTTATATTAATCAGAAAGGAGCGGGAAGATTTTCCTACAGGTTTGAAGCTTACTGGCAGCCTGTGGAAGCTTTTCCAATGAAAAGTGAACTTATTATAGGAGATGAACCGCCTGCATATGCATTTCGACAGAGTACAAAACTTTCCATGCCCTCATATGTAAATACTCCTTCTAAAGAGCCTCTTTTAGCGTGTGTTAATGATTTTGTGCTTGAAACTACTTCACTTGCATCTTCCGATAAGAAAGCTGCAAGAATTCTCGGCCAGGCGTTTGATGACTGCCTTGATGCAGCAGCCGAAAAAGGCTCAGAGGAACTTATTGGACTGCTATTTACTCAGGATTACGCAGGCTCGGTTCTGGAAGAAGGAACCGAAGAATCATTTTATACCCTCCTTTATGGGGTTTCTGATAATTCTGATCAGCGGGGTTCTGCTTCTTTACAAAAGGAGTTTGATACTTATTTTACAGACAGGCTTCAAAGCGGGGTGCCCTTAAATACTGATATAAGCAGCGAAAATGTAAAAGGCCAGGAAATCAAAGCAGCCGAGGAAGGAAAAGATAATTCTCTTGTGCTAAGGGAAGAACTCAGGATTTACTTTAAGGAAGAAATCAAGAAAGAACTTGAAACTGAATTTTCAGATGACATCGATAGAACTATTTCTTCTATAATTAAAGCTAAAAATCTTTCAGAGGCCCGTACCCTTAGAGATGCCTGCATAGATTCAATTTATAAGGAAATAAATCCAGGAGGAGCCCGGATAGTTTTAAGCATCTGGGATTCTCATTCTTGAGTTGTTTCTCCATTCCTTCTTTTTTTCACTTACTAACCCCGATAATTTCTTGCTTCTTCCTTATGTCACTACTCTTGATTTATTCTTATTATCCGTTAATGGAAAAGCCCGATAGGACTCAAGACACTCCTTTTTGTTCCCTTAATCATTTCTTAAAAGGAGTTTATTTAGAATATAATATAATTTTCAGGTCTGTCCTTTATTTTTTCCTGCACAAAGTATATATTATATGGGGCGCTCTCTAGTCATGTTTTTACCGAAAAACTTACGCTTCTTCAGAAATTCCTGAAAAAGCCTGCAGCGATTTGCTGCAGCGGATTAAAAATCTCCCGATCGATGTGTTGGTCCGTTATAATCGGTAAAGATATAACTTAAGCCCGAAGGATTGCTTCAGGGCATCGATCAATTGATATCAGGAGAATAATTATGGCAAAAATGCATACAAAAAGAAAAGGCAGATCTTCTTCTACCCGGCCTAACAGGACAGAGCCCCCTGAGTGGTGCAAGGTCAGCGCAGAAGAAGTTACTTCAATTACGCTCGACCTCTGGAAACAGGGAGCTTCTACCTCTGAAATCGGGATGATTTTAAGGGACCGTTATGGAGTTCCTGATGCCAAGCTCATTACAGGGAAGAAAATTACAACCATTCTTAAAGAAAATAACGTCTCTTCAAATATTCCGGAAGACCTTACCAACCTTATTGTAAAAGCTTTAAAACTCAGGAAACACCTGGGTATTAACAAGAAAGATGTCCATAACAAACGTTCGCTTAACCTGACTGAGTCTAAAATCAGAAGGCTTGTCAAGTATTATAAGCAAGAAAAAGTTCTTCCAAGAGATTGGTTCTATAACCCTGCAACTGCAGAAATGATGATTACCAGGTAAGCCTTAAAAGGCAACCCTGGATTTTTCTTAATTTTTTAATGTATTAATTCTTTTTAATTCTTTTTACTTTACAAATACTAATATGAACTAGTCTAGTTTATGCCTTCTTTATATCGCTTTTTTTAACCCAAACCCCTTTTATTACAGGGTTCCAGGAACAACGTATCTCATCCCTGAAATTTCTCCGATAATTACTGGCAGGCCGTAAACCTCTTCAATTGCCTGGGAGGTAAGCACTTCGGGTCCACCGTGGGCATGCACTCTTCCTCCTTTAAGAAGAATAAAACGGTCCGCATACCTGAGAGCCTGGTTAAGATCGTGCATTGTCATTATAGCTGCAATCCGGTGCTCAAGGACTATCTGGCGTATAATTGCAAGGATTTCTACCTGGTTTTTAAGGTCAAGACTGCTTGTAGGTTCGTCGAGCAGAAGGACTTTTGGCTCCTGTACAAGGGAACGTGCGATTGCAACTTTTTGAAGCTCCCCCCCACTCATCTCATCAATATACGACAGGCGCAATTGTTCCATAGAAAGCAACCTGAAAACCGAATCCACTATCTGCAGGTCTTTTTCGGTAATGTCCCATCTAATATGCGGCCGCCTTCCAAGTAGGACTGCATCAAATGCAGTTAACCTTCCTGTTTCCACACGCTGCGGAACATATCCAATAAGTCGGGCAATTTCCATTGTCCCAAGCTCAAAAAGGGAGTTCCCATCGAGATTGACTGCTCCCTTTTTCGGCCGAAGGATTTTATTAAGGCATTTCAACAGTGTAGTTTTTCCCACTCCATTAGGCCCAAGAATTGCCACAACCTCTCCTTCTTCTATCGAGAAGGCAATTTGGTGCAGCACTTTGCGGTTTCGATACAGGAATTCGAGTTCGTCTACAGAAAGAATCATTGTTTATATCCTCTTTATCGTTTATACCCTCTTAAAAGTAAGTAGATAAAAGTAGGAGCTCCCAGGAAAGCCGTAAGAACAGATACAGGGAGCACGTATGGTGAAATTATAAGCCTGGCTGCAGTATCAGCTCCCAAAAGCAGGATGCTTCCGGATATAACCGAGCCCGGGATCAAATATCTCTGGTCATCTCCTATAAGCCGCCTGACCATATGCGGGCAGATAAGGCCTACAAACCCTATTACTCCCAGGAAGGCAACAATTACTGCGGAGACAAGGGTCGCAATTACCATGCCAATTGACCTTGCCCTTTCTACATTTACTCCCAGGCTTTTTGCAGTTTCGTCGCCTGCATCTATTGCGTTGTAATTCCAGCGGTTATAAAGGAAAAAGAGTATTGCAAACAGGACAACAACCGTCATTATTTTCAGTTCAGGCCAGTTTATTCTTCCGACATCGCCAAAAGTCCAGAAAACGACTGCCGCAAGCTGGGTATCGTCTGCAAAATACTGCAGAAACATTGTGCCTGCCGTAAAAAGGGAAGAAAGGGCAACGCCTGCAAGCACCATCACTTCAGGAGAAGCCCCTCGAATCCTGGAAATAAGAAGGATAATCCCTGTGGCAAGCAGGCAAAAAAGAAATGCCACAATTGTTGTCAAATAAGGGTTATTAATTGTGATAGGGTCTGCAATAGTTGACTTCATTTTCCCGGTACCAAAGATTATTATAGAGACTGCAGCCCCAAAGGCTCCTGCATTTGAAATTCCAAGAGTAAAAGGGGACCCAAGCGGATTCCTCAGGATTGACTGCATTACAACCCCTGCAACCGAAAGTCCGGCTCCTGCAACTATTGCAGCCAGGGCCTGAGGAAGCCGGATATTCCAGACTATTGCATCCCATTTTGTAGAGATATTCTGCCCCATTATTGTCTGTAAAACCCCAAAAGGAGGGATTTCTACTTCTCCCACTGAGATTGAATAGATAAGCATAAGAAAGAGGAGCAGGACCCCCCCGGATATCCAGAGATATTTTTTTCGCACGTAGGCAAGGTAATCTTTTGGAACTGCTCCATCAACAAAATGCACTTACTCACATCCTCCAGATATTGTCAGGGAATATTATAAGGGAATTTACAGGGATTTACAAAGGAATTTATAAGGGGATTTGCTGGAACCCCAAATTCCTGTACTGTCCATTCAGATCGGAAAACACGGGTTTTCCCACGAAGAAGGTGTAAATTTCATCGGCTTTTGCTTCAGGGTCAACGTCTTCAAACCTGTCCGGATATAGCACTTTTCCTGCAAAATAAGCGTTCGCAAGTACGGACTCATAGTTTGTTGTATAGAAGTTATAAGGAATAGTTCCGTATACTTTTCCGTTCTTTACTGCTGAAAGCTCTTTTAATGCAGGATCATTTTTCAATTCAGCTAAGGCTCCGTCATTTCCAAGCTGGAGGGTACCTACATCAACAAATATATACTCGGGGTCCCACTCAACAAGGGCCTCTTTGGCGATATCTGCATGCCCCCCTCCTATTCCGGATGCAACATTTTTAGCATTTACCCAGATGAAAGGCGGATAAGCTGGCTCAGTAGAGACTATTCCATGAGCCCCAGCAAAACTCACTCCTCCAACATAAACGCTCTTTTTCTCGGATTCCGAAAGGTTTGCAGTCCTTGTCTGAAGATCATTCATTGTTGAATCGATGTAAACGATTACTTCTTCTGCCCTTTCCCGTTTGTCAACCACGTCTCCCATGAGCCTAAGGGAGCTGTACATCTGAGCTTTTTGAGTTTCGTTGGTAAGGGACCCATATGGGAATGAAACCACCGGAATACCAGTTTTTTCCTGCAGATTATCAGCATCAACTGTATCCATCGAAGCCGATTGGCCTGCTAAGGAGCCTGCTTTCAGGATAACCTGGGGACTTACTTCAATAAGTTTTTCAGGATCATCCTTTCCCCTGGCTTCCCCAATTAAAGGATAATCTCTAAGCTGCGGATTAGCAAGGACATAGGGCCGGCCTTCTATCTGGGATTTGTTTTTCTCCAGGCCGTCAACTCCAACAACAAGATCCTGAGCCTGCAAGTACACAAGATAGCGCAATGAACCTGCTCCTGAACAGACTGCGCTCTTGACATCTTTTGGAACATCCACATTTCTTCCAAATCCATCTGTAATCTGGACTGTGGAATCTGCAAGATTAGCCGTTTTTG
>CAZFNE010000194.1:0-6432 GCA_964520335.1 uncultured Methanosarcinales archaeon
ATTTCCCGAAATTTTCGACCTTTTGCCTTCATTGAAATACTTTCTATTCCCATTCCCGAAGCTTCAACTGAGACAATTATTGCAAATTTTCGTATAATTCTCCAAAAACGATAGCAGGAAAAATGTTATTTTTTTGCAGACATCTGCGGAAAGTCAGAGTAAAGCAATGATATAGATTTATTTTTCTTAATCTAGACCCCTTGAAAAATGATTAGTTTTTTAAGGAATATTATATCTTATTTGCCCAATTAAATGTAGTTTCAGTCCTTCCCCAATTAAAGTACACTCATTAAAGGATCTATTTGCTTTTTAAAGGATTTAGATGCTTTAATCAGTAAATTAATCGTTGATTTCTCCTTAATTTTAACATTGAATTTTGTATGGATGAAAATGTCATCAGATGCCTCATTTATAAATAAATATAAATTGTAAAAGAATAAAGTATTTATCTTGATTTTTTCTTGATTTAAAAGATTATAATGGATTATTTATCTAAAAAATTGATTTTTAGAATGTACTTTAATTGGGGAAACTCTAAATGCATATCTATTGCTCAAAATAAGCATTATATACCCTTAATTTTTGTACTGATTTGGAAGGGCCCTATAAAAATTCATTGAAAATCTTCTGATAAATCATGTTCACAAAGATAAAGATGAAATCTATGAACTGTTGACTTCGAGCCATAGTGACGAGGAATGTCTTTCCAAGTACAAACTGTCATAAGAACGTACAATATACCGTTCACTAACTTACTTAAGTAGGAACGAGGTTTTCCGGTATATGTTTCTTGTGAAGGAAGACAAGGTCCCATGGATCTCCATAGAACATCATCGATTTCATGAAATAATATAAAAGTAAATTTATAATTTGAACGTTATATTACTTTTGAGATGAGCTCTTTATAAAATTGAAACTTGAAAAATTGGATTTTAAAAAACTGATATTTAAAAGACTGATATTTAGAATATTCTATATTAAGTTTCAGTTTTAAATTCTCTTGATAAAGGGATGAGAAGTAGTTTAAATGTATATCTCATTCTTTCTTACGTTTGAGTTTTCATAGACTTCAAGGTAAATTTTCTAAATTCATCAGCCCCTACAACAGGAAATACTTCAACCTGGCACATATCGGTAAGCGGCAAATTATAAGTTGCATAATCCTTAACGGTTTCCACATCATATAACGTGACTACACGCCCCCCGCTGGCATCAAACCACTGGTCAACAATTTTCAGCCCTTTTGGAGAACCCATATTTTCTACCTGTTTTAACCGCTTAAGTATCTTTGCACTATTTTCAACCTCAAACGTTGTGATATCCAACAAAAGCATGTTTTTCATTTCCAGACTTGATTTAATATTTATATATTTTACATGTATTAGATTTTATATATATCCGTATCGATTTTGTAAATCGGGTGAATTTTTTGAGGAAGATAGTACATTAATTGAATCAGAGTTTTTTCAAGTCATACTTCTAGCATAGCTGGACCACGAAACATGCTAAAGCAAATAACAGATATATAGTAATGGAACAGTAATCAAAAAACAAGAGGAAAAAGGGTAGAGAGTAAATTTTACAGAGAAATTGGCACACTGCCTACAATAAAGATAAAACCAGAAAAGCCTTAAGCAGAGCTTTTTTGTGGCTATAGGATATTAAAAAATCTAATTTTCTAGCTTGCTTTTTATTTTAATTTCAAAAAAATCCAGATCGAAACTCCTTTTACATACAGATTTTTTCAAACATTTTAGTGAATTTCCAGATTTTTTCACGACTTTTTTCCCCAACCTGTTTATAGTATGAAGTTTTTTGATATCAGATTATACTTTTAATTTTCATTAAATTTGAAAAAGACTTGCAATAAAAAGTTCTATTAAAAAAGGAGATTTGCAATGAGAAGTTCTATAATAAAAGAGGGACCGGAACGCGCTCCCAACCGCTCACTTCTTAAAGCGACTGGAGTCACTGATTCCGAAATGAAGAAACCGTTTATCGCAGTCGTCAATTCATGGAACGACATCATCCCTGGCCATATGCACCTGAATAAACTTGCTGAAGCCGTAAAAGCCGGGATCAGGAATGCAGGGGGAGTTCCTTTCGAATTTCATACTATTGGAGTCTGCGACGGAATTGCAATGGGTCATGAGGGCATGAAGTACTCCCTTCCTAGCAGAGAAATTATTGAGGACACTATTGAACTGATGGTCAGAGCTCACCAGTTTGACGGAATGGTTCTTATCCCCACATGTGACAAGATCGTCCCCGGGCACCTTATGGCAGCAGGCAGACTTGATATCCCTGCAATTGTTGTAACCGGAGGGCCTATGCTTCCCGGATACGTTGACGATAAATACACAGATTATATCTCAGTTTCCGAAGGTGTAGGAGCTCACAGTGCAGGCAAACTCTCTGATGAAGGTCTTAAAAGGCTTGAAAACTTTTCCTGTACAGGAGCGGGTTCATGTGCTGGAATGTTCACCGCAAATACAATGGCCTGCATGACCGAAGCCCTGGGGCTGAGCCTTCCTGGCTGTGCCACTGCACATGCAGTTGATGCAAAAAAGGCCCGAACTGCCAAGGAATCGGGGGAACGTATCGTGGAAATGGTCAGAGAGAACCTGACTCCAAGGAAGATTGTCAATCTCAGAGCTTTTGAAAACGCTATAATGGTGGATATGGCAATCGGAGGGAGCACGAATACTACTCTTCACCTTCCAGCCATTGCCCATGAATTCGGACTGGAGCTTCCTCTTGACATTTTTGACGAACTGAGCAGAACAACACCCCATCTTATCTCACTTCGTCCGGGAGGCTCAAATTATATGCTGCATTTTGATAGGGCAGGCGGAGTTCAGGCAATTATGCAGAGGCTGTCTTCAAAACTTCACCTTGACCAGCTTACAGTTAACGGCAAAACTATCGGAGAAAACCTTAATGAGTTTGAAATCGTTAACCCTAAACTGAACAGAGAGATCGTTGCAACCCTTGAAAAGCCAATTCATGCCCAGGGAGGAATTGCAGTCCTTAAAGGCAGCCTTGCCCCTGAAGGTTCGGTTGTCAAGCAGGCAGCGGTTGACCCGGGAATGCGTGTTCATACAGGTCCTGCAAGAGTGTATAATTCTGAAGAAGATGCAATGAAGAGTATTCTTGCAGGGGAAATTAATCCCGGAGATGTTATTATCATCCGTTACGAAGGTCCGAAAGGCGGTCCCGGAATGCGCGAAATGCTTGCAGCCACAGCCGCACTTGGAGGAATGGGACTTCTGAATTCTGTAGCTCTTATCACTGACGGACGGTTCTCAGGCGGTACACGTGGGCCCTGTATTGGACACGTTTCCCCTGAAGCAAGTGAAGGAGGGCCTATTGCTCTGGTAAAAGACGGGGACCTTATAGAAATTAACATTCCTGAAAGGGTTCTGAACCTGAAAATTTCGAAAGAAGAGTTTAAACGGCGGGAAGATGCCTTTATACCTCCGAAAAAAGAAATCACAGGTTATCTGGCCAGGTACCAGCGTTCCGTCCATTCTGCAAGTACAGGCGGGATAGTTGACTGAGCCGTAGAAGAACTGCATATTAATTATTGCAGAAAAGTTTTTCTTCTGCTTTTTTATATTTGGTTGTGACCTGTTACTCTGCCAAATCCTTGAATTTATTAACCAGTTGGATTAGAGATTTTTTTACATAAAGATCGCAAATCTTTCGTTTATGAGTGAAGTATAAATACAACTGTAACATTATATTTGATGGGTTGTGGGGAAAAAATCGTATGTACGGATCTCTCTAAACTGGATATAAACCTCTTTCATATTCCCCCACTCCCCAAATTATTCTGAAATTGTCCATCTAATCCTTTAATATTTAATTGAACAAGAACTTCAATAGATTTTCTTTTTGATTTGCTGTCTGGCACGAAGGGAGTCCTATAGGTGTACTTCCATCCTGATATAAGATTAAATGAAAGGATTAAATGAAAAAAGGAAGAGTGAATAGATATTTATTCGATCTTATTCTTTTGAACCTCTTCCAATATTTTTTTCTGAACCTCTGCAATCTCTTTTAATGTTGTGTTGATTTCTGTAATTAACTCCAGCATTCTATTTGTTGTGCTGGTTTCTGAAACTTCCACCTGGCAAGCCTCAACAGACTCCAGCTCTTCCCTTTGTAGTTCCTGCAGGATGCCTCCAAGTACACCAAATTCACGGCTTTTATCGGCACCTGCTGCCGCTTTATCCTCTTTATACATGGTTATAACAATACTGCAAAATATAAATAAATTATTTTTTGAGCCCTGTAGAAAACCTATTAAAATCAGTTTCAAGAGTTAAACAATCACCGGATACGGCTAACAGGTCAAAATGAATTAATGATATGCAGTACAAAGTATAATGCAGTACGAAAGAAAAGAAGCGCCAGTCCTGGGCGCAAAAACCGGAGAAAGACATGAGCGAAATTCAAAGAAAGTTTGATGCTGTTTCAAGAAAATACGATGAACAGAGAAGAAAATTTATACCATGCTTTGATGATTTTTATGGAATATCCGCATCCATGGCATCAGTAGATACGGAAAATCCAAATATACTGGATGTGGGTGCCGGGACAGGACTTCTATCGGCATTTCTGATGGAGAGATATCCTGAGGCATCGTTTACTCTTATCGACATTTCTGAAAAGATGCTCGATATGGCAAAAGACA
Organism: uncultured Methanosarcinales archaeon; assembly: GCA_964520335.1. Lineage (GTDB taxonomy): Archaea > Halobacteriota > Methanosarcinia > Methanosarcinales > Methanosarcinaceae > Methanosarcina. The sequence continues at coordinate 4,700 of CAZFNE010000194.1, forward strand.
GATTCAGAGGTAACCCAAATATGAAATTCATTGCAACAGACTATTCAAAATATGATTTCGCGGAAAAATACGATATGGTAGTGTCAGCCCTATCTATTCATCACCTGGAAGATGAAGAGAAAAAGAATCTCTATAAAAAAAGTTATTCGATTCTTAAAGATAACGGGATTTTTATCAATGCGGATCAGGTACATGGCGAAACTCCTTTCATAGAAAATCTGAATAAAACAACCTGGAGTCAATATGTTGAAAACAGCGGTCTGACCGAAGAAGAAATACTGGCTGGCTTTGAAAGAACGAAGCTTGATAAGGATTCAAGACTGGATCAACAGATGGACTGGCTTAAAGAAGCAGGTTTTAGTGACGTCAGCTGTATCTATAAGTATTATCAGTTTGCAGTGATGTTCGGGAGAAAAATCATATAAATCGAGGGTTTTATTTCAGTCGAATACCTCGTTAGCTTGCTGCAGGGATGGAAAACTTCCCCGGTAACCGTTAATGATAATATGATGTATCAATTCTATTTTTGGGCTGTTAATTTCTGCTCAAACTAAATTGTTTAGGGTTATTGTCTACTATAACGAAATTTTGAGCGGTGGCGCGAACATACCCCGTTGCTTGCAGGGGATGCGCCAGCGCAATTTTGATTTATCAGTCAGATATTTAATTTCCTATCCTGTAAACTTTGCTATATAAATAACTAAACTAATAACTCCGAGTGTGCTTGATTTTGTACTTCATGCATAATTCCTATTTAAGAAAAGAGCTATTATTGGCTTGAAATTTTTTACGTCAAGTTATTTTTTGCTTGAAAACAATTTTTGATATAATTTATTTTATATAATTTATCTTATTAGTATATGCTGGAGTCGGGAAGTCGAATTGGAAAGTGGGGATGAGGTATCATCTATTAAATAAAGAATCTCCTGGAGGTCGCTGATCCTTCTTCGAATCAATTTGCTTGGGGGAGCATAATATTCGAAGGAACTGTATGGGGGATACGGTTGATACAGCGACCCTGGGCTTCTTCTCTTAAGACTCGTTACAAGTTTAAAAATAAAAATCCAAGGAGTTTTATTCATGAAACATCTAAAAAAATGTCCAAAATGCAATGCTGACCTGAAATTGCGCTCAGATGACAAGACTCAGTACTGTGATATTTGCAGTTACTGGACAAAAGCAGGCACCGCAAGACTAGATTCAATAATGATTTACGCATGAGAAGTCTGTATTAAGAATGCTGAGGTTTTTAATCTCCTGCCCTGCAAGCTCAAAAGCAGAAAGTAGATAGCAGAAAAGTGAGGACTTTTTTGGTTATTGTGCGAATTATCAAATATCGTAAGCATAAAAATCTCTCTATATTTTTTCCATGCACAGAAAATGTACGTTTTTCTGATTTAGTCAATAACTCCTCACGATCTAAAACCCGTAAACCAGAAAAAAGAAAGAATGTAATAACCCAAATTTGACAGAAGCCTATATTTTATAACGTTTAAATGGGCTTCATGCTTCTGTTTTCTTTATACAATTCAAAGTTTTGTCTTGTACCTTATGATTTTTCAACATTTTATTCTACCAAAATGTAAAGTGTCGATACAACGTGTTTTGTGTAAGATAATACTGTATAATTAGCAGGATCTGTCAAATTAGGGTAATAAAAATTAAAAAAAGCAAATAAAAAGCAGTTTAAAGCTTGATTTCCTTAGCCATTTCCTGGAAAATCTTTCCTTTAT
>CAZFNE010000195.1:0-6431 GCA_964520335.1 uncultured Methanosarcinales archaeon
AAGCAACGAATATTTAAATAAAAATTCCATAATAATTATCTTATAAGTTTTTGCTAGAGCTTAGCTTATACCTGACGATTTAAGGTTAAATTATAAGCGTCGCATAATGGGGATATTGCCAGGTGTTAAGACAATAATCAGTTCAGTTCAATGATTTCGGGAGCATTGAAGAGATTAACGATATTTCTAAGAATCCGGCTAAAAAGCTAATTAATGATTTTACAGGCTTAACGAGATGATTATAATGGAAGAAAATATGGATCTTTTTTCACAATATCGGATGGGGGATCTCACTCTGCCAAACCGCATAGTGATGGCGCCGATGACTCGCAACCGCGCAGGGGAAGCTGAAGTCCCTGTCCCAATGATGGCCACTTATTATGTGCAGAGAGCTTCTGCCGGCATGATCATAACTGAAGGTTCGCAAGTTAGCCCGCAGGGGGTGGGTTATACACATACTCCGGGAGTACATTCTGAAGCACAAGTTGCCGGCTGGAAAATGGTGACTGATGCCGTCCATCAGGCTGGCGGTAGAATTTTCATCCAGCTCTGGCATGTAGGGCGGATTTCCCACCCTGATCTACTGGGCGGCGATCTGCCTGTAGCGCCATCTGCGTTACCAGTCGAAGGTTATATCCATACACCTGGGGGCAAAAAACAAATTCCTGTGCCAAGGGCTTTAGAAACCAGTGAGATACCGGATATTGTCAGGCAGTTTTCTCGGGCGGCAGAGAATGCAAAAGCTGCTGGTTTTGATGGTGTAGAAATTCATGGCGCTAATGGGTATCTTCTAGACCAATTCCTGCGAAGTGGGTCCAATAAACGAACGGACGAATATGGAGGTAGTCTTGAAAATCGAGTTCTCCTGCCGCTTGAGGTTACGAAAGCCGTTATTGAAGTATGGGGCGGAAATCGCGTTGGTTATCGTGTCTCTCCGCATAATACCGCCCGTTCCATGTCGGACTCCAACCCTCTGGAGACTTTTTCCTACTTAACTGAAGAGCTGAACAAAATAGGCCTGGGTTACCTTCATCTAATAGAACCAATCGGAGGAAGGTCTGGATTCGTACCACCCGAGGCAAGGCTTGGGCCTTCCCTGCGCAGAATTTTCAAAAAAACATTCATTTTGAATGGAGGTTATGGCCTCCAAACTGGAAATGAAGCTATTGAAAGTGGTAATGCCGACTTCATCGCTTTTGGAGTGCCGTTCCTAGCCAATCCTGACCTGCCAGAGCGGCTCAGACAAAATGCACCGCTAAATAAGCCAGACGTGGCTACTTTCTATACCGGCGGTGCGAAAGGCTACATTGATTATCCGACTCTTGCCCATAAATGATATAGTTCAAAATATATAGTATCTGAACTAATATCTGTAAACTAAAATTGTATTTATACTCTTACTTCTGTTGTTTTGCTTCTACTTTTTTCCAGTGACCGCTCGATATCTGCTCACTAAATGAGCATTCGGGCGTGTAGAGAAGTTAGATAATCGGAATTGGAATTTTAATTAGAATTATAATTCCAATTCTAATTGGAATTCAATATTTCTTCTTCTTAGCCTTATGAGGGACTTGAAAACGTTCTTGATTTTTCTTTTTATTTCTTTTTTCGATCATTTAGTATTAACGCTTCAGTATTGTTTCTGCCCCTAACGTTTAATGCAAAAACTTAATAAAAAAGTCCCCTCTTAGACAGATTCACTGCCCTTGAGGGGAGTTTGCTCAGGATAATTTACCGAAATCCCGGAATTAGCCTACGAAAAGGAAATTTTCGAATTGCCAAGGATCGGGATTATGCTTCATAGCCGGGCTTTCTTTGAAGAAGATTTTGCGGTTCTTAAGTGGAGTCCAGTCCGAGGGCGTGGAGATAAACTTCCCAAGATATGGTCTGGCAATATCCAGGACAAAATCATGAGGCAGGTCCTCAGGGGTTTTAATGCCTTCTCGGGGGTTTTCAAGCATCCAGAGTATGGCAGCAACAATGCCTGCAGCTACCTGAAGAGTGGTAGCATTCTGCCCGGGAGCAAGGGTCCTGGTCTCTTCGATGCTTAAGGCGCTTCCAGTCCACCAGGAATTATAAGAATGGCCCATAAGGAGTGCCCCCATTATATCTTCGCCAGATGTGATTTCGTCTGTCATAATCCTGAGTTTGGGCTGAAGCTTATAATTGCGGCCGCGTAATTCGCAAAGGGAAGAAAGTGTTTCGTGGCAGGGCATATAAGCGTAATGTACTGTCGGCCGATAGATTGCCTTGTCCTCCTTCCAAACAGTTAAGAGTCGGGAAAGGCCGTATGCTTCGCCGTGGCGAATTGCCATACCTATAATTTCTTCATCCGGGATCCATGACCTAACCCAGGTATTAATTCCCATCTGGGGGAGGAGGATCACATTTTTCGGCCCAAACTGCGGGATGTGCGCATGAGGAAGTAATTTGCTCTCATGCGTCCCCCAGGCTATTTCAACCGGAGCTGTACCCTCTTCCCTTAGCCCTTCAATGCTCCAGGTTCCTACGAATTCATCAACTTCTTTTGGTCGGTTGGAAATTTGAGTATCTCGCTCGCTGCAATGGATTACTTTTATTCCCAACTTTTTAGCCAGGTGGGCAAAATCCCTGTTTTTTGCAAGCAGGGCAATTTCTTGCTCATCTTCAGGAGAGACTTTTTTATCAGCACAGGTACGAGCGGCAATATCCAGCAAGCCTTGCTTTACGAAATGAGATATAAGGCCAGGATTTGCTCCATGGTCAACAATAGCAGTCGGCGCATCTTTCCAGTCGCGAGAAAGTTCAAGCAACCGCATTTGCCGTATATAAAGAGATTTTTCTAACAGGCTCTGTGTAAAAAATTCTTCAGCAGGATCCCATACCTCAACCGAGGTATTAATGTACAATACATCGTGGTCATGGCACCACTTAATGATATCATCGGCAGCGATATTCCATGAAAGATCAATGAGCAAGCCCTCGTTTTCCAGATACAGGGATAAAACCTGATCCAAGTTTTCCGGGGTAATCTTTTCACGGACATATCTTAATCCTTGATCAGTATATTTTTTGAGGGCTTTTGACTTATCTTCAAAATCAATTAACGTAATATTCTCTAACGGAACATCGAGTTTATCCATCAAAATTGGCAGGGTGCATTGCGAAACTGAGCCATAGCCGATAATAAGAATTTTGTTGGAAAAATTTTTTTTCATGGGATTCGTAAACGCAAGGCATGAATATAACTTTTCTCATATTAAATTTTTACAATTATTTGGCCTGATTTTCAAATCTGAATTGATGTCTAAGGGGCAATTCAATAGTTAGGTAAAAAGCTATCAGATTCATCTATAACTAAAAAACAGTTTATTTTATATTTTTTGTGTATCTTATTTTTTTTATAAAAAATGTTTAGTGGGAAGGGTGCGATTAAATTAAAGGACAAACCTCCACATATGTCAATTACAAATTATAATAACTCATAACTTTTTAGATAGACTATATTTAGATAGTCTATATTTAGACACACTGTCAGATCCCGGAAGTTCCAATCATAATAAAAGCAATTGCGACTGCTATAGCCACAATGAATAGCGTAATTAGTATAAAGTCCAGAGTTATGGCTATTGTGGACCTCCACATGCTTACATTGTGAACGATTGCACCGCCCACAATGTAGAGGTATATCGAATAAAGTGAAAAAATCCAGCCGATAATAGGAATCCAGGCAATTATATTTACAGCATTTGCATAAGATGTGAACCTTAGAGTACCTTCGTAGCTTCCTGTTCCACCAAGAATCTTATAAATAATATAAAGCAATGCAGCATCGATGAGCAGAAAAATAATCCCTAAAATGGGTATTAAAATCATATACAAAACTATTATAAAATAGCCGAATTCTCCAATACCATACGTCCCACCAGATATTTCTCCAGGTACTTCCCCCATATACCCTATGGAACTCAAGAGAATGTTTGTTAGTGCGCTTAGAAGTCCAAATATTAAAAAACTGATCGCTGCAAAGGTCAGCGGATCAGCATACCCTCCGCTGGTTGGCATTTTCCTGTAGAAATCAGACGGCCTTAAAATGACCTCCTTGCAAGTCTCAATGAAACTCATAATTTTCCCCCCATTTGTAATTACACGATTATTATATAATTAGATGCCTAAATCTTTAACTAATTTTCACGAGTTGAAAATTTTTCTTAATAAAAATTTTTTATAATACAATTATAACTGATTCCAGGAAAAAATTCGGTGACACGGGCATGATTAGATCACAAGTGTTCTCTTAAACAGGCCCTTAGCCTCAATAGTTTTGGCCTGACTGGCTATCATGTCTATATCTTAGGAGCTTAGCTCCCTCAAAAAATTGATTTTATCTTCTTTTTTACCTTCTAATAAGCAATTAAGCAATTGAAAATTTGAGCAAAATACGATTTATCCATTACAGTAGGAGATGTTGAGATGATCTATAAGACTGAGCCTAATGTCAAGAAAGGTAGGCCAAAAAATACCCGAAGAATAAAGATAAGAAACCCAAGATACTATTATTGGGCATGGAACAAGAAAAGCAGACTGACGAGGCCAGGATAAAATCTCTGGAAACTCAAGTTCGAGACCTTGAGGATCGCATAAATGAACTAGGTCCCCACATAAAAGAAAAGGCGGGCAAGAAAGAGTATCCCGAGAAACCTACTCTTGAGGATCTGGAATATATTTTCGGTAACTTAAAAAAATATACAGACTGGATTGAAGCTGGCTGGAAGGATGGGCATATTCGTGACGGCCTTGCTTTTGATCTATTATGCGAGCATATCGAAACAATTTATATGTTCCAGAATCTCATCATTGAATACAAAGCGGAAAAGCAAAAGACCCTCTGGGGAAGAGAACAGGATTGAATTAATAAAATGGCGTAATCTATTAAGCAATTTATTGGAGTAAAAAATGGAAGACTAAAATTCAGGAAATTAATAATGCTAGAATATTGGTAATTAAAACTTAGCAAGAAAATTCGGTGAAACCCAATAACCTGGGATAAATTTCTGTATCAAGATATCTATATCAAGATACGGATTCCCAAATATCTGTACTATTTTCTTTGGTACAAAAAAATAAAGTAAAATTAATATATTCGAGTTTTATTCGAATTAATAATGGACCGGATTAGAACCGTACCTTGAACCAGTTCTTTTTTCACCTTCTTCTTTTGTTTTGAGGCCCCCTACTTTTGTCTTAAGCTCTCCCATTTTCGTTTTAACGTCTCCTACTTTTGTCTTAAGCTCTTCTACTTTTGGTTTAACTTCCTCCATTTTCGTTTTAACCTTTTCTACTTTCTCTTTGGCTTCTCCTGCTTTTGTTTTAACTCCTTCGACTTTGGGTTTTTCCCAGTCACACAATAAGCAGCCTTCATGATGCTTGAGATGTTTTACAATATAAGCAAGTCCAATTAAAGCTAAAACATAGACCACTATTTCCATAAATTTATGCATATTTATTTACCCCAGTTTATTATTGGGTTTGATCATTTATGAATATACCGAATAAGTAGAAGACATTAATATACAGCGAACAAAAAAGGTAAAAATTTTTAAGTTACTAATGAGTAAGAAAAAATTCCCGAAATGTGTATATGTTGTACTCCACATTGAACAGAAATAGATAAGGATAGTTGAAAGAAAACGAAGGTAAAGCCAAGAGAAAGGAGATAGGACTGCAACCCCTAAGCCTTGTGTTCTAAGTGTGGGGAGTATCATTAAAAGAAATTATATCTGGAAATGATTGACGGAAAACATGTTATAAAAATCAGGGTGGACTTGCCCTAATAAAGCATATTATTATACAATAAAAGATTCTGTACAACTGGAAGAATGAGGAATAAAAAGGATGACTGCAGGCATGGATAAAATAGCGTTAGAAGGTCAAATAAAAAATATACAAACTTTAATTGAAGTTGATGAAGAAGATATAAAGGAATATAAAGAAGACCTGAAGAACCGCAATATAAATGAAGGACCTTATTATGATCACATAATGGAAATCATAAGAGAGAAAAGAATCCATTTAGAGACATTATATAATAAACTCGAAATTTTGAAAGATGAAAGCCTGTCATGTAAAGAAAGGATGCTACAGGCCTTAAAGATAAATTAATCCTTTTTCGGCTGTGTAGAAATCCTCTAAAATAATCAATTTTGACAATTAGAACTGAATTGCCGGATTCAATTTTACTGAAGAACTTTAAGTCTATTTGATGGCGATTAGGTAGGTTTTCTATAGAGCCAAATATTGATACCTTATTAAACGAAATTGAATCTGCTGCCTTAGGGCCATATCTCGTCGCAACTTAAAAAATATAAGGAAACAAATTAAGCAAAAATAATAAAAATTAGTGCGAGAGGTGCGATTCGAACGCACGAAATCCTACGATACTGGACTCTGAA
>CAZFNE010000196.1:0-6406 GCA_964520335.1 uncultured Methanosarcinales archaeon
CCTATTCCTATTATTGAATTATCGCCTATTTCTACTCCCTGTGTAATCATGCATCCCGGATTAATTGAGACTCCCCGCCCGATCACAATTGGAGCTATAGTCCTCGGATACGCCTGCCTGGTAGTCAAACTTCCTCTTGAATGGGCAGACAGGATGCATCTGTCTCCAATTTCAGAATACTCTCCTATTGTTATCATTTCAGGATGCAGTCTATCCAGAACAACATCATAGCCAATATAAACATTTTTTGCGATATTGACTCCCCTCATCCTGTGCAGGTTTGCTCTCCAGGAAGGGACAGGTACGCTTGAGGCGAGTCTTTCCAGAACCCAGTTCTTAAAATACCTTATTCCAAAAATAAGCCCATTACTATGATAATGATCAGCAATTTCGCGATAAGTTACTTTATCTCTGTTTGATACAACTGTGGTCACGTCAAACCCCCCATTTTAAGAAAAATTAATTAATTTATCCGTACTTTCCATTGCTCTTTAACAGATAAATAAATTTCCATGAGTTGAGATTCCAAGTTAAGATTTAACAGTTTTAAATTTTAATTTTTTGAACTAATTTTCTTAAATCAAATTCCTGACTTTAGCAATTGCCGCCACAAGCGGGGATTTTTTAATTTCCACTGCCCCTTTGGGGCAGAGTTCACGGCAGCAATAGCATTGAATACATTTTTCCTGGTTAATTTTAAGCATTTTATTTGCTTCTTCAATGGCATGGACAGAACAATTTCCCATACAGGCTTTGCAGAGGACACAGGTGGAAGTATTGATAAAAGGTTTTATAGCAAGCTGTTTTCTGAGAATTTTCATGCCAAAAGAAGGAATATAAGCCGTAATTCCCCCTTCAGGCTTTTTGAAGGTAATTTTTGCCTTTTCTAATGAGACTCCCAGGATTTCTGGATGCCTTGTTCCATGTCCCCTCTTAAGAGCAGCTTTGTTTGTAGGCACTTTCAAAGGATCAAGCCCAATAAGCTCAGAAGCTACAATATCAAGGGCTGCACAATCATAACTTGCCATTATTACGCCTGAAGAAATAGGGTTCCCACCTGAAGGCCCATTGCCTTCCATGCCTATTACGCCATCCATAACCGCAAGCCTGGGCTTGACAATAGAATAGATATCAACGACAGCCTCTCCAAACTTTTCGCGATCTTCCAGGTAATGGATTTCTTTTCGGTTTTTCTGAGGAATTACCCCGAAGAAATTTTTCACTGCACCTGTGTAAAGCGTAAGCTCGTGGGTTTTAAGTTTCGGAAGTGAGATTATTACATCAGCTTCAAGTATGGATTTTGCTATATGCAGGTGTGAAAACTGCTTTGCATTGGGAATATTGACTTCAACATAGCCAGAGGTTTCGAAATTAATGAGTTCGACTTTAGCTCCTGCAGCAATTTGTTCGATTCCTGAGGCTTTGAGAGCTTTAGATGTACTTGTACTTCCAGAACTTGTGATTCCGGATCCTTCCCCAATAATAGGGATTCCTCCGGCTTCTAAAACGAGTTCGCACATAGCGATGACTACTGCCGGATGTGTTGTTACAGCAGCCTCAGGCGGAAGAGCAGAAAGAACATTAGGTTTGAGCAGAACCCGGCTGCCTTTAGGGATGATTTTTTCAAGCCCCCCTATAAGGGAGAGAGACTCTCTAATCGCCTCTTTTACCTGAGAGTAGTTACTGCAACGGACAATAGAGACCTGGGAATTCATAAATACACATTTGGATAGTAATTTTTGATTTTAATTGAGCTCTTTTGCTTTCAAATTATTTTTATTTATTTTTTATTATTCGTTATTATTTTTTCTTGTTTTTTATTGCTTATTATAATTTTTATAGCTTGTTCGCTTAAAAGCTTGTATTTTATATATAAGTCTTGCAGCCCATTAAGTTTTAAGCTATTTGATCCCATTTTTACCTGTTGAGGAAATAAACAGGTGGAGTAGCCCTTATATACTCAGTTGTATCTCTTATCCTGTTAATGTGCCTTTGAGCTTTTTCGATCTTTTCCCTGGGAAGGCCAGTGTTTTTCTCAATTACTTCCATAGGCAGGGAATGGTCCTGGCCGTAGAGTAGCTGGTCCATAATGTGAATTGGCATGCGCCAGTAGAACTCTTCGTCTGTGGTGTAATGGCTCCAAGTGTCAGCGCTTGGAGGACGCTTCATGATCTCGTCATTGACGTTTAAGAACCTTCCAAGCGCGTAAATCGTGGTTTTATAACAGTCGGCAAGAGGTTCAATATCTACGCCTCCATCTCCATATTTTACAAATTGGCCAAGGGCTAATTCGGTCTTGTTAGTTGTCCCGCAAACCACATAGTTCATTTTTTCTGCATACATATACTGGATTATCATCCTGGAGCGCTGCTTGACGTTTTGCAGGCCAATTAATTCCAGATAATCAGCAGCTTTCAATCGATTTTTGGCAACAGTCTCTTCATCTTTTATCAGCCTGATATAAGGAACGTTTAAGAGTCCCTGTTCCAAGAAATCAGGCAAAACAAGGGATGTTTTATGGATTTCAGGGTCGTATTCAGGGCAGGTTCGCTTTATTATCTGCTCCTTTTGCTCATAGATATTGAGGGATTGCAGAATCGGAGAAATAGGAACTTCCTTATAGGCAACTCCAAGGGTTTCGCAAATTTCTGCACCCAGAGCTTTACTGGAAGGAGCAGATTCATCTTCAGGCAGAAGAAGCCCAAAAACATTTTCTTTTCCCAATTCCTGCACGCAAAGCGTTAAAGCCACAGCAGAATCAATCCCTCCTGAAACCCCTAAAACAGCTCCTTTTTTCTTGAAACCTGAAATTTGTTCTCTAATAAAAGTTCTTAAGTTTAAAGCTAAATTCTCAATATCCCCATTAAGGATATCCAGAATTGGTGTCCCTACATTAAATTCTTTCATTTGCGAATTCATTTCCTTTACTGCGTGCATTAAATTATCCCCCGACTATACAAGATAAAATCGACTCTCTTAGTTCTTCTATAAAGGTTAATTTTTATTATTCATACTTTTTTACTTTTTTATTTTCAATTTGAGTTTCTTTGCAGCTTCTTCTATAAGCTCTTCAGACAATTCCTGATTGATTTTTTCAAAGCCTTCTTCTCTTGACATCTCCCCACTGCGCACAAGGCCTGCAGTATCAAAAGCGTATGGATGGAACCCATATTTTTCCAGATGGTTATAGCAGGCAAAAGAATTCAGGGTACAGTTTGTGGAGTTGCTGTCATTAAGGCCTGGAGGTTCCCAGCCGATCTCTAAAAGGGTTTCAAGAACTTTTTCTTCGCTGTATTCCCAGAGGCAAAGAGGATGTAGAATACTTAGAGATTCATTCTCAAAACTTTTGATAACTTCATTTTTTAGAAGGAAAATTTCAGCTTTATCTTCAACCCCGATTTTTTCAAGCTGCTTTTCAAACAAGTCCCTGGACCACTGGATAAATTTGGGAGAAAGAGGAATGATAGGATTAGGAGACTGCCCGGCTGTAAAAGCAAAAACAATAAATGGGGCCTTTTGCAGGATAGCCTGTTCTACGAGTTTTTGCTTGATAACGGTAATACAAACATTGCAGATATCGCTTGCTCTGTATTTGGCAAATTTGGGAAAAGCATCATAGGATTCCGCAGCTTTTCTAAAAGTGTCGTAAAGGAGAGGCTTTTCCATTGTAAGCTGGAAATAGTCAGAGTTTGTGATGGCACACATCTTTTTTGCATTTTTTACCGCATCTTGAGAGGTAAACCCGTTATCAAACTGGACAGCAAGGACTTTAAGGAAAGGATAATCTTTTTTAAGTTTATACAGGGTATATGAAGAGTCTTTTCCGCCAGAAAGGGCATAAATTACATCATAATTTCCTTTCCCACCATGTTTTTCAAAAAGCTCTTCTATTTTTGCCAGATAATTGCTTTTCTCCTGCTCTGAAAGAGGAGTATAGGTTTCGCAAAAATGGCAGAGGCCTGTTTTTTCATTAATAGTTATGCCTGGAATGTCCGAATCCAGAACACATTTCTTACATACCAGCTTTGACATGATTGTATTCCTCGATAATAGACCTGTTTGAGATTTTTCCGTTTTCGCTCAATGGAAGGTGATCAATAAACAGTATTTCTTTTGGGCAGAGGTATCCAGGCAGGTTTTTTCTGCAGAAAGCAAAAAGTGATTCTTTTTTTGTCTCTTCTGTAGGGATAACCATCAGGTTGATTGCGGTTCCCATAAGTTCGTGCGCTACAGGCACCACAAAAACCCGGGAAACATTATTATTTTCCTCAATCTGCGCTTCAAGTTCTCTTGGATTTACCCGGTGATCTCCAATTTTTAAAAGATCATCCTGTCTTCCCAGAAGCTTGATATATCCATTAGGCAATTTTTTTGCCAGGTCGCCTGTATGAAGCCATCCATCTATTATTCTTTTTTCAGTAGCAATCGGGTCATGCATATAGCCAAGCATGATATTATCTCCTTTAGCTACGAGTTCCCCAGGAGTATCAGGATCTACAGGTTTGAAGTCAGAATCAAAAACCTCAAGAGTGACTCCAGGAATTGGTTTTCCTATTGTATCTCCAAATTTATCCACGGCTTCCACAGGAAGATAGGAAAGTCTGGCTGTAGCTTCGGTTTGCCCGTACATTGGCATGATATGGAGATGAGGTGCCAGATTTCGGATAGTCGCAACGGTTTTTTTGTCCATAGCCCCTCCTGCACTGGCAGCAAGCCTGACCCCGGCAAAGGCCTTTCTAAATCTCTCAGGGTATCGCAAAAGTATAAGATAAGTACTTGGCACCCCATAGAAGATGGATACCTCTGATTCTATCTGGGAAAAAGTAGAATCTATGAAGTTCATACTGCTTATTTGAATAGAGCTTCCAGCCACAAGATGAGAATTAATTATAGAATTCCCAAAAGCATGATGAGGAGAAATTACCAGTGCTCCTTTATCTCCAGGAGTAATATTAAGAATATTTATAATGGATTTTCCATTCGCAATAAGATTTTTATCGCTTAACATAACCCCTTTTGGGGTACCTGTTGTTCCTGAGGTATAAAGCACCAGCCGCAATCCAGAAGTGTTTGTCTCAGTTTGAAGGTTTTTCCGCACGATTTTATATGAAACGCCCGTTGAAGAAGTATTAGAAACAACGATTATGTTGCTAAACCGTTCAAAAAAGTTTTCCCCAAATTTTGAATATTGTGTATCTGTTGTAATGATATTATTAATATGAGCAGAATTCAGGATGCGTTCTAAACTGAATCTGGGAAACTCGATAGGGAGAGGAATTGCGATATTTGAGGATCGATATACAGCCATGAGCATTTTTACATACGGGGTTCCTGATTCTGCCAGGATCGCAAATCTGGAAGATTTTAAATCCGCAAGGGAAGAAGCTATAATATCTATATCCTTATCAAGGTCAGCATAGGAAATTGAGGTTTTATCTTCTTTAAGGGCAGGGCTTTCAGGACTTTTTCTGGCATATTCCGTGATATACGCATCTATTTGCATATCCCTCACTTCGCCAGTTTATTTATCATATTGCAAATGCCTTCTAAAGAGTCAAAATTCTCAGGAGTTAACATATCTTCGGGAATTTCAATAGAATATTTTTCACAAATAAAATCCATAAGTTCAAGCAAACCAATGGAATCTATAATGCCTTTCTGAGTGAGAGATTCGGTATCTGTTAGTTTTGTATTTTCATCCATAAAGGAGTTTGCTTTTAAATAATCAGTTATACTATTTTTAATATCGTCCATATTTTTATCCCCTTTACTTCTTTAACATATTGCCTCGAAAAACCCATCCCATTATGATTTACACCTTCTCTTTTCCATAACAGTCAAACCCCAAACCTAATTAGGTAATACAACTATATAAATGATTTGAAAATTCTTTATTAAGATTAAAAATAAAAAAAATGGAGCAAAAAAGCAAAAACAAGCACGCATAACTCCTTCAATCCTGAAAAAGATAAAACACTTATTTGTAAGCTCAGTTACCGCTCTGGAAGTTCCAGATTTATTTTATAAAAACAGTACTTTGCTATTTTAAAGCCTTTAGATGTCGAAAAGGTGTGAGAACCAAGCTTTTCTGTAATTTAGAGGGTGGTAAAATATATATAGAGTTTAGTAAGTTGCCTAGTGCTCCTCTTAATAAAGTTATTTGAGAAACTATTTCTTGTCATTTTAAGTATTTTATTTTTTTTGCTATATTTATAAAGTTTCAACGAATTGTTTTTAGGAAATAATTGAAAATAATCAGAATGAATAAAATAAGCAATAATATATGGAATAAATTATGAATAAATTATGAATAATATTATGATTAATACTGTCTACAGTATGGAAGGATTTTCACAGGAATTACAGTCAGTTAGTGAGCTTGTCCCAAAACTCAAAATTGCTCCCC
>CAZFNE010000197.1:0-3318 GCA_964520335.1 uncultured Methanosarcinales archaeon
CTGCAACCGGAACTTTCGTCGCAGCAGCTATTATGGTACAGGTTACAGGCCTTGACATCAGGGAAGTTCTCATTTCAGGATTTCATGCCCTTGGTCTTTAATTGTCAAATGTTGTCGAATATTGTCGAATAGTGTCTAATTTAATCAAGAAAATTAATTTTTTTCTTTTTATTTCCCTTCCTTTTAATTACTTCTTACATCTTTTTTCCATCCTTCGATTTTTTTTCTATTATTGAATTCATCCCAAAACCGATCATATTCTCAAAAATTAATAAAGTTTAAGATTATTTTCCGTGATATGAAACTTAATGGATTATTCAGAATACCGGAAGAAGAAAAGCAGGTTTGAGTTTTGGAATATGTTCCTTCATGGGTGAAAGATAAAACCTGAAAAAGGAAGAATAAAAGAGGAAGAACAATAAATTTATAACAATCAAAAAACGAAAATAATAAAAATGGGTCGTGCTGCATTAGCTGGTTGATATTCCATCTTATAATATATATTGTTCATCTGGATCTGTTTTTCAAACACCCAAGTTGATCCTCATACACAGAATTGAATCGTATATAATGCAGAAAGCAGGCAAATGATCACGATTGGTTAAACCCGCGGGAAAATATCAACCTATTAGTGATGGACCACCTAAAAATGAGACTAATAAAAATGAGAATAGCAAAGGTAAAAAAAGAGAATAAAAAGGAAATAAATAATAGAAGAAAAAAAGAAAATCAATTCTAAAATGGTTATTTAAAAAGAAAAAAATAAATTTAGATTTTAGAAAAGATCATGTAATTTAAACTGATATTTTCCAAGTTTTCCGCCATAATTTCCTGCGGAGATTTTCTTGATCCCTGGAACAGTTACGGCAGCTTTAATTCCTGCTCTCATAGCAGTTTTTATGCTTTCTTCATCGAGCCCGTTAATCACAATTTCATAGATAGCATTAACATCTGCTGGAACTTCGCTATTTTCGATTTTATCTTTTATAGATGGGCAGAATCTTTCGTTTGCTGTTGCTTTCATGAATTTGTATTTATTTGCGCCTGATTTAGACCCGCTAGATACCACACCTCCTGGGAAGGGAGTAATTGTACCTTCAAGTTCTGCAATTGCATCAACAGCAACTTCTGCCGCTGCCAGGGCACTCATTTGAGAATCCCCAAAAATAAAAAAGTTGCCGCCTGCAATCCCGGTTACAGCTCCGATATTTTCTTCATTCAGGAAATCTCCTCCCATGATAGGGATTTTATGCATTTTCCGGCCTGCAATCTCGGTTATTGACTCCATTCCATCTCCAAAAAACCTGTTTTTTAATCCAGTATCAAACTGTTTTTCTGCCTCAGGAAGTCCATTAAAAACAGCAGTTGTAGGAGCTGTAAGCACACATTGTCCAATCCGCCCAATTAACTGTTTCTCCAGGTCTTCGTATTTAAAATTACAAATCTGTATATAGACTCCAGGCCTACCATCAGGAGTTTCACTAGGACTTGCGAGTCTTTCAATTCCAGCTTCTGAAGGACACATTATAACTGATGTCCCAAAACCTGTAGCTTCAGTAGCTGCTATGAGAGCCCAGCGTTTTGTAACTGCTGTTATAAGTACTCTGGCGATTTTGATTGAAAACGCTTCTGCGTACGTATCTTCAATTTCTACTCCATTAATTTCTATAAAAATCCCTCATTTAGTATTTTGTTGATTTTAAATTCTTTAAATTAGCCAGGAGTTCAGGCCTATTCTTTAGGTCTAATATTTTCAAAAAGTATTTAACTTTCCAAAAATGAACTAACGAGCTCTAATCCTTAGATATTCATCAAATTTATCTTTTTTCTTGAACCCATAGAACATTATTTGTTTGGCTGTCATCTAAAATTCAGTCAATTCCAAACATACACTTAAACTTTTACTTAAAGATTTACATAGCGCTTTCCTGACTATTCTAAAAGGTTAATTAATCAAAAATTAATTGCAATTATAATATTTATATGAAATATATAATTTTCTGAAGTTTTTTGGAAGCTGGCAGTACTAAATGTACTAAACTACTTCAAACTATACATTGATAGAAAAGTGAAAAATCGACTTAATAAATAATTAGAAGGATTAAAATGTTAAAAAATAATCTTTTTTCACTAATTATTGCCTTAAATTCGAGTTGAAGTCGTTTCGTGTGAAGAATTTATCACCCTAAAATTTTCCAGTATTTTATTTACATCAGGCTGTAATTGACTTTCACATCGAATGCCTATTTCCTGTTCTTGAATTCCGTCACTGTCAATGCTCATACATGCGTTTTCTACTAACCATTTAAGGGTATCCAGGCTTTCGAGAAGAACCCCAATTGAAAAGGGATCAGGAACTAACTCTTTTGTGCGAAATTTATGAATTAAACTTTCCATTTCACTGGTTAATTCAACCATTTGTTTAAACCCCATAGTCCCAGCCATACCTTTAAAAGTGTGAGCTAAACGAAACATTTTCTTAAGGTTTTCTACATTTGCAGGCTCTTTTTCAAGAATTAATAAAGAACCACCCATTTCTTTAATATTTTTTTCAGACTCATCCTTAAAAATCGGTATGTATTTTGACATATCCATGTTTTTACCTACTGTCCAATGTTAATGATTTTCCACTATGAATCATTTAAAGATTGGCTAATTTGGTTCAGCTATTTTCCTTATGACATCGAGCATTCCATCGGATTCAAAAGGTTTTACTATGAAACCCATAGCTCCTATTTTTATCGATTCTGTTATAAGAGCTTGATGTCCAAGGGAAGAACACATAATAATTTTTGCTTTAGGATCTATAGCGAGTATTTTTTTGAGGGCTTCTTTTCCATCCAAATTTGGCATTATTATATCCATCAAAACAAGATCAGGTTTTACCTCCAGATAGATTTGAATTGCCTCCTGTCCATCCTCGACTTCAGCGACTACTTCGTGCCCGTGCATCAAAAGAATATCTTTAATTACCATTCTCATAAATTCAGCATCGTCCACGATCATAACTCTAGCCATTTATTTCCCCTTTATTTGTTAAATATAACAATATAAAATATTATAATAAACACTCTTTCTTTTATTGCGGCAAAATATGATCATTAAACCTTATCTGGATACTATCTAATTTAATGAAATCTAAATTAATGAAATCTAAATTAATGAAATCTAAATTAATGAAATCTAAATTAATAGAATCTAAATTTATCATGAAAAATTTAATCAAATTTTTAAAATTTAAATTTCAAGTAATTAAATCCATTATGGATACTAAGCTTGAAATTTGGAAAGTCTAAAGGGTATATACCGAGTATGCTA
>CAZFNE010000197.1:3418-6401 GCA_964520335.1 uncultured Methanosarcinales archaeon
ATGGATACTAAGCTTGAAATTTGGAAAGTCTAAAGGGTATATACCGAGTATGCTATATTAAACTTTTTAAATTATCTTTAGTCAATTATAAAGCTAAACCGCAAAATTCTTATTCTATGTTATTTTTATTTAAGAGTAAAAGTTAATAAAATATTAATAAATATTGACAAACAGCTAATCTAAGTATAAAGAACTCTCTGACTGTCTAGATTTAGAATATTAAGAAATAGCTCAAAAATCAAGTATAAAATCAGTAATAAAATCAGTAATAAAAAACTTTTATGAAAAGTTTAAAGCAATAAAAACCCGTTATGATATTAATGGAATTTGTATAATCATTATACTATAATACGCCAATTGTAATAAAACAAATTACTTAAATCAAAATAATTTCTTAAAGACTTGTTAAACTTGGCCTATATTTATTTTCTTTCAACGCAAATTTAATTAAATGCAATATCTATTGTATTGTCCTAAATTACGATCTTATTAAAGAAAATCTTATCAAAAACAATTATAGTGAAATATCAAATTAATCAAAAACATTGGTGAAGCGGATGCCTGAAAAAATACCTGAAATCCTTATTGTTGAGGACAATTTACTAAATTTAACGGTTGAAGCAAACGCCCTTAAATCCTTTGGATACGAACCAAAAAAAGCAAGAGATGGTTTTGAAGCTCTTGAGGTTCTAAGTAATAATGAGATAGATTTGATGTTGATGGATATGGAACTTCCGAAAATGCACGGTCTTGAGTTACTTCAACAGATAAAATCCAATCCGAAAACACAGAATATACGCGTAATCGCAGTCACAGGGCACTGCGATCAGGAAAGTAAAGAGAAATTTCTCAATGCTGGGTGTTATGCTATTCTACCCAAGCCTATTAATTTTGGAAGCTTTAAACGAAAGATAGAAGAATTTCTTTTAAATAATTACTAATGCTAGAAATATAATAGCATGTATTTGAATATATGCATCTTATAAAAATGAATTATAATTTGAACTTTTAATCCCCTGAGAATACTTAATTAATATTATTTAAACCATCCTAGTAGTTCGAAATATAGAAAAAAAATTATAGATTTGGCAAAACGCAAGCAGCATTATTCCTGCTATATTTATTAATAACATTCAAGTTAGGATTAAGCTCCAAATTGATCAGACTTTAATAGTCTCTAATATGATACGCTTCTAAAATTTTTCTTTTATATGGATTGTGAACCAAACATTCAGGTACCTTCACATACTATACCACCTTGTATTGTTTTTCTTTTAATCTATTAAAAGTTCTCCTCCAAACCTGATAACCCCTTTATTTCCACTGCAACTATTCTCATGCTCGAAGTTGTCACGTATTTTATTTACTACACTAAGCTCCCGTTGTTGTTTCATAGGTAAGGAAATCCTCATTTTACACAAATAGCTGATAGTATAGAGCTATTAGTTTCACAGCTACAATTTCTATTGGAAGTATTTGTATTCTAAGTGCCTATCCTAAAATCTCAAATTAAGTTTTCGAATCTTAATTACAAAATAATTAATAGAGTTTGATAAAGAAAATAATTCGTAACTTCAAATTATAGTCATTTACGCAAAGAATTACACTTGAAATTGAACTGACCTATTTTACAGTCTGATGCATTGTATTTTTAGCTCTTTCTTATAAGTTAAAAGTATAAATTATCCGCTTATAACTATAGTTTGGAGAAATCTGGCTTTGAAATGAGTTACAGACATAAAACACACGAGTGGGAAAATTAGGCAATGTGTCGAAAGTTCTGTAAAATTACAAATTTTAAAAAGTCTTTGATTCAAAAATTCGACATCATCAGACCAGTTTCGTGTGCAGTCTATAAAAATTTTATCTTGGATTTACAGCAAATTTGGTACACTGCCCGATTTCTGATAAGGAAAATAATTCAGAGACTATTAACTGATTTGTGAAAAACTTGGTTTTGGGATGAGCTCCATATATAATTGAGCTTGCAGACACTATTAACTAATTAAATTAATTCTGATGTCAATAAATTATTTTTCGTATACCGCAAATCTATTCATATAATTTGGTGTATAGCAAATAATAAATAGGATATTCTTATATTTCTGTTTATGAAAGAGAAGAGTCTTCCTGAATTCACTGGCCTTGAACTCTCTCCTAGAAAGGTAGATTATCTGAAATTCATCCTTGGGAAAGGAGAGACTGTAAAAACTACGGAAATTTCATCTAATCTTCAAGTTGATCCTTCTACTACAAGCAAAACCCTTAACGAGCTTGCAGTGGCCGGTTACTTAAATCATATTCCTTATAGGGGAGTGGATTTAACAGAATTAGGTAAGGCCTATACGGAATTTCTCATCAGGAGACACAGAATTTTAAGTTTGCTTCTAACCCATTACGGCCTATCCTCTGAGGAAGCTTGTAATGAAGTTTCACGCTTTGAAGCTTTTGTTTCAAAGGATACTATCGACAAAATCTGTAGTTCAATGGGACATCCGATGTTCAGCGTATGTGGAGAGATTAGCCATACAAAGTGTTTACATGAAGAGCATCATCACTGAAAATAAAAAACGAGGTCAATTAACTAGATATATAGAACATTTAGACTATATGGAGTATTCAGAATGTTTAAGACATCCCAAAATACTTAGAAAACGTTAGAAAACGACTAAATTAGGGCCTTTATTCAAGCTTCAGCATTTGTAATCTATCTTTTAAAATCCCGAAAAAAATTCTGATATGAATTTGGGGCGATACCAAAAATTCAAGCCTTCAATAAAAATCCTTGGGTATATGCCAAATTGTTTAACATACACACCCATTGAAATTAACAACTTTAACAAAATTAACTGTTATTTAACAGACTCGTTTAAAAAAAAATAGAATTTGGAATTTTGAATTAGAGATAATAAAGAGAGAAGTAAAAAGAGGTTGTGTCCCCAAATTATTGACTTAATTTTATATAACTTTGACTCTATTATTA
>CAZFNE010000198.1:0-6335 GCA_964520335.1 uncultured Methanosarcinales archaeon
TCGAGACGATTTAAAGTACTGGAAGACCTTCACGACAAAACTCGCGCAGAGATGGTGCAAGCTGCAGCCGAGCTTCGTAGAAGTAAAGATAGAGAGGGGAATCATTGTGCTGACTGCATGAGATGTGATTTATATAAAGAATTTATTTGAATCATAACTGTGTCGCTGGAAGCTGACAAAAAAGCGATTAAGAATGGAATGATGTTTGAGCTGCTCTTCATCAGCTTTGAGGAGAAACTTGAATCAAGGGAATCTTTTTTCCCTTCTTTCCCTCTACTGGTAAACAGGCTTGTTTCTTTTGTGAGGGGACGGGGAAGAATTTGAAAGAGATCTTCGGGGGAACTGATCCTTCAATTTAATACTTTTATTTAAACAGTGCCGTATTTAATGGTCATCTTTTTGTGTGTATCAGGAATTATGGTTCTTCTTAACGACCTTTCCGAGATGGCTGAAAAATCAGGCTTTTTCCAGAAATAGCTGGAGATGAAGGTTTTCTGACAAAAGAATCAGGAGAAAGCCTGACAGCAGGAAGTTGCTCAGTAAAGGCATGTGGGAAAAAGTATTAAGGCTTCAGGGCAGCAGCGTATTCAGAGCCAGAATGGGGTTTTAAATCGAAAAAACTTTACTAAATATGGAATGTTTTTATACTGTAACGGAGTCATATTTCATTAATTTTTTGAAGTATTCCACAGTCATCCAACTTTCACAGGTACGTTACCTATGCCCGAGCACCAGCAAATTCAGCAATCCAAAAAAACGAATACAAGCTTTCAGAAGCAAGCGACTCCCGTAATCCAGACACCCTTATCTAATCCTTATTCTATTATCCAGCGTGCTAAAATCAACCCTAACTCTCTTACTCATGCTGACATTATGCAGCTTCAGCGTACTATCGGAAACAGGGCAGTTGGCAGATTGCTCTCAGGTATTGGAAATACTTCCACAGCTCAACAGGTAACAGTTCAGAGGCAGGAAATTCCGGAGGAAGAAGAAAAGCCAATACAAGGCAAATTTGAAACTATGCAGCGTTTAGAGATCCCTGAGGAAGAGGAACCATTACAGGGTAAGATGGTTGGAACTGTCCAGAGACAGGAGATTCCTGAAGAAGAGCCACCTATGCAAGGTAAGTTTAAAAGTATCCAGCGTCAGGAAATCCCTCAGAAAGGGGAAAAATGTCCTTCATGCATACAGAAGCAGGAGACTCCAGAAGAAGAAGAACCACTTCAGGGAAAAATGATACGAGCAATTCAAAGGCAAGAAATTCCTGAAGAAGAACTATTACAGGACAAGATGGCTGAGACTGTTCAACTCCAAGAGATTCCAGAAGAAGAACCACTTCAGACAAAGAGAGAAAATAATACTGGAATGCCTGATAACCTCAAAGCTGGCGTGGAAAATCTGTCTGGAATTGATATGAGCGATGTGAGGGTACATTATAACTCATCAAAACCTGCTGAAGTAGGGGCATTAGCGTATACTCAGGGAACGAATATTCACGTATCTCCGGGACAGGAGAGGCATTTGCCGCATGAGGCATGGCATGTTGTGCAGCAGAAGCAGGGAAGGGTAAGACCAACAATGCAGTTAAAGGGATTGGCAGTGAATGATGATGTTGGACTGGAGAAGGAAGCGGATATTATGGGAGCAAAGGTAACTTATGAGCCAGTGAGTCGGAGGAAGCAGGGATCAATTGCCCAAGGGGTTTATCGTGTTGTACAGCAGAACAGCGGAGCAGTGCAGAGATGGCCTGAGATAACGAGTCAAGAAGGCACGTTCACTTACTATTTAGGAGAGGAATTTACTGAAAAACATACAGCGGGTAATAAAAAGGAAGCTATGGAAAAAGCTCGACGTTATTACAATCCCGAACACCGAGAAGGTTCTCACAATGCATACATTACCGTAATATATGGTAATTCACTCCAAAGTGTAAAGGAAGCAATTGATGTCAACCCTAGAGATGGCTATGAATGGGCTCTTAGCGTTAATGTACAAGCGGTATGTATGGGACCTAGAGGGATGCGTGGGGCAAATGGTGACCCGGGACAGATGGACGAGAATATCACGACGGTAATTTTATCTGGCTATATTGATGAGCAGAATAGAGGAAAAATAACTCATGTGTCAGTTAGTATGTAATCTTGCCACATTGATCTTTTAGATATAACGCAAAAATAGAATTCATTATCTTTTCTAGGCTCAATAAGAAGCATAGCTAAATAGTTAAACAGCATTACGTGCGCCAGGTTTGTGACTATTCAGAGTTCCGGTTTTCCTTAAAAAACTGAACTGAGGCTTGGGAAGACCGCTAGGAATTTGTGGGTCTGCTATTTAGGAAGCTAATGTAAACTCGATTAAATATACTGTACATTATTGTTCTGATACTTATATCAATTTAGAATTTTTATTCAATGTAATATAATTATACTGCGGAAGAGTCATAGTTAGTCAATTATGAAGTATTCCATAAGTTAGTCATTCAACCTCCATTGGGATGTTTTCCATGCCCGAGCACCAATATACTCAGCAATCCATAGAATCGAAATCTGCTATTCAAAAGCAAAGGACTCTCACAAATCAAGCCCTTATCTCGAATCCAATGGCGATTATTCAACGTGCCAAAATCAACCCGAAATCACTCACTCATGCTGATGTAATGCAGCTTCAGCGTACTATCGGAAACAGGGCAGTTGGCAGGTTGCTTTCAAGTATTGGAAGCTCTTCCACATCTCAACAGGCAATAGTTCAGAGGCAGGAAATTCCAGAGGAAGAAGAGCCATTGCAGGGTAAAATGGCTGAGGCTATCCAGCGTCAAGAAATCCCAGAGGAAGAAGAACCTTTGCAAGGCAAGTTTGAAAGTAAGCCTAAGCAACTGTCTTGCCTTTCATGTTTCGTAGCTCCTATAGTGCAGAGACAGGAGATGCCAGAAGAGAAAGAACCACTTCAAGGAAAGTTTACTTGGACAATTCAGCGCCAAGAGCTACCAGAAGAAGAACCGCTTCAGCCAAAGAGGGAGAATAACACAGGAATGCTGGATAACCTCAAGGCTGGCGTGGAGAACCTTTCTGGAATCGATATGAGTGATGTAAGGGCGCATTGCAATTCATCAAAGCCTGTAGAGGAAGGGGCGTTGGCATATACTCGAGGAACAAATATTCACGTATCTCCGGGGCAGGAAAGACATTTGCAACATGAGGCGTGGCATGTGGTGCAGCAGAAACAGAGGAAAGTACAACCGACGATGCAACTTAAGGATATAGCAGTAAATGATGATGACGTATTTGAGCAGGAAGCAGATGTGATGGGAACAAGAGTTTTGGACTCTAAAACTGATTTTATTAACGAAAAGAATAATGTAAAACCATACTTGTGCAATAATTTGGTTATACAAAGAAAGATGATTTTTAGTGGAGATAATAAGGAAAGAATTGAAACTGCATGGTTACAGGCAGGAAATTATGATAAAACTTATACAGAATTTTTTAATACCTATCCTTTTGAATTTAAAATTGAAGGAACAGATAATAGTAAATCAGGGGTAAAAGCAGAAACAATAAAAGCTGAAAGAAAAATCATAATATATGAAATAAGTCAAAAAAACGAGGGACAACTTCTTCGTTTAATAACACATGAACTGGAGCACATGTATAGAACGTTGTGGGATGATACAACTGGAAATTTTATAAAAGATAAAGAGGATGATAGAAATATACATTATCATGATGTTTTATTAAAATTTGCTGAAGGAGAAAAAGAAAAAAATGAAAGAATATTAAATGAATTGAATCTTTGTAACAAGTACTTTACTATGATTCAATACATTAATGAAATGATGGAAGAAAGAATTGCAATTTTAAGATTTTTTAAATTGAATGATATAGCTAAAGATATAATATATATTGATTGGGTTGAAAAAGTAAAGTTTGGCATTGATGCGATGATAAAATTAAGGAATAACTGGATGGAGAAAATAATGAAAGAAGTACACATATATCCTACTCTTTCTACCAATCCAGATTTAGGTCGTGGAATAAAACATAATAATGAATTAAGTGAAAGTTTAGTAAAGTGGTATAAAGCATTTGATAGTATGCAATCAGATATGAATAGGCTCTCAGAATCGAAAGGGGTTTTCAAAAGTTAAAGGAAATTTCTCAAGCGAACGTCATTGGTTCACAAGTGGCATGGCTTTTTAATTATAAGTAATAGAAATAGGTCGTCCTATTTTATACGGTTAATGTTTTAAAACATCGGAATCTCGGCAATTCCTTTAAATTCCACTTTGATTACGTGATTCCTGCTTCTCTTGCTGGTGTATATGTGATTAAGTTTATTAAAAATGTATCACTTTTAAACTGTATAAATCCATTACCCCCCGGAAGATCATAAGAGCATAATTTTTCATTTTGTGGATGCAAATTTAACTTAAAAGCCCTTCAGGATAAAACACTTCAGGAAAACGAAAATGAGTTCAATAAACTGCAAGGATCTCTCTGAATTCGCGAAAATCCAAGGCTGTAAACAGAACTCGTATTTGAACGGAAATAGGCAGACACCCGTTTTAACTGAAGAATTCTACAAGAACAGCCCTGAACACTTACAGGAAGAACTGGCACGTATAGGGGCACTTATCCGTTTTTTCCTTGAGAAAATAGGAACTGAAACTGGAAAGTACGGACAAGACTTTGCAGGCATGTTCATTTCTGAAGCTGAAGCAAACTTGATTATACAGGCTGTATGCTGCGGTTCTGAACCTTTTCGGTCTCAGGAGTTGAAATCCGAAGAAATTGAGATATGGGAACGAACGATCAGCAGGAAAAAAGCTGAGAGCCTTAATAGAGGAATTGAGTTAAGGCTGAACACTTTATCGGAACTTTTTTCCCTAACCCTTTTTGAAACAGATATCCTTTTGATAGGTCTTGCTCCTGAACTTGACGGCCGCTTTGCAAAGCTCTACGCCTACCTGCAAAATGATCTGACAAAAAAACAGCCATCAGTGGGAATGATTCTTGATCTGCTCTGTGCTGGCTTTGAGGAGAACATTGGGGCAAGGAAATACTTTTCCCCTTCTGCCCCCCTGCTGAGAAACAGGCTAATTTCTCTTGTCGGGGACGGTACGGATGTAAATCCTCCTCTGCTGTCAAGGTTCGTAAAACTGGATGAAAGAATAGCGGCTTTTTTACTGAATTCGGATGAAATTGATCAAAAGATTGCACGATTTTCAACGCTGGTTAGGCCTGTGAGGTCTTTTAATGATCTTATTGTCCCTGATGACCATAAAAACTGCCTTCTTGAAGCGGTAAGGCGGACAATTGAGGAAGATTCCAGGGTTATGTTTTACTTTTACGGATCGTCAGGGACAGGAAAAAAGCTTGCTGCTGAGGCTTGCTGTAGAGAATTTGGGGTTAATTTGCTTCTTGCAGACGCCGGAGCATTTCCAAAAGGCGCGGAAGGTGAGGCTCTTAACTTTATTTTAAGGGAAGCTCTCCTCCAGAAAGGAGCTGTTTTCATTGAAAATTTTGATGCTTTATGGGGGCACAATCAAACTGGGCAGAATTTGGATTCAGATCTTTTAAGTTTTGGCCTAAGTTACGGCACTTTTGACTCAGGCCTATCGGGTTCGGACTTTTCAATTTCTGGCTTTTCCGGGTCAGGCCTTTTTAGTCTAGTCAGGGCACTTGACTCTTTTCCAGGGCCTGTATTTTTATCCGCTGGTCAATTATGGGAACCTGGAAGTGCCCTAAAAAACAATACTTTTATAAGCTGTGCTTTTACTCTTCCTGCTTTTGCTGAGCGGAAACAGCTCTGGAAAATGTGCTTGGAAAATTGTGAAAACAGTGTTGGAGAAGCAAATATAGAAGACATTGCTTCAAGATTCAAGCTAAGTGGTGGTCAGATTCAAGACGTGGTATCGACTACGCAGGGATTTGCCGCATCAAGGGGAAGGGATCAGGCAATTGTTGCCATAGAAGACCTTTACAGGGCTTGCAGGAACCGTTCCAGTTTAAAATTAAATTCCCTTGCCCGAAAAATCAACCCCCGAAGGAAATGGCAGGATCTTGTGCTGGCTGCGCCGGTAAAAGAGCAGCTTGAGGAGATCTGCGCCTTTGTCAGACATAAGGAGACCGTTTACTCCGAATGGGGGTTTGATAAAAAGCTTTCTCTCGGGAAAGGGCTGAATATTCTTTTTGCAGGTCCTTCGGGCACAGGGAAAACTCTGGCTGCAGAAATTATCGCAGGCGAGGTTGGGCTTGACCTCTACAAAATTGATATTTCAGGCATCGTGAGCAAGTACATCGGGGAAACCGAGAAGAACTTGAAAAAGATCTTCGGGG
>CAZFNE010000199.1:0-6335 GCA_964520335.1 uncultured Methanosarcinales archaeon
TGAATACCGGGTTAAGCGACTTACACTTGACATGCTTGAGAAGGAAAAACCACTCAGTTTTGAGCTGGACGGAGATGGAGAGTTCAAAGTTATTGACAGCAGGGCAAAAGCTCTTGATAGAGGAGCAATCAATGCTATGGTCGAGACTGCCCGAAATATTGCTTATGATTATGAGTATGGGTTTAAGGAGACAAATGACTCTGAAAACTGCAAGGAATGTGGATTCAAGCTGTATTGTGATGGTGTTAATGTGTAAGGTCATTTAAGAAATGAGACTGGAAAGTGAATTTTTCTGAAATAAAAAGCATGTTACAATTAAATTCAGAGGATCTTCTTGAGCATGTTTTGAAATGAAGTCTGCAGTTTAAATCCAAAGATAACTCTGATAAACAAATCCCTTCTTAATGCAAAACCTCTTTTGACTCATATTTTGAATAAGAAAATCATAGCTGAAGACATGTATTTACGTTACGCTCGATAAAAGACGAAGTGTACTTAAGATCAATATGATTAGAATAAAATAAACGAGATACGAGTTTTCCCAAATTTTTTTGTATAAAGGCAATGATGCATAGTAACTATCAAAGCCTTTGAGTTCATCAGTAGATTGAAAATACTTTTTCGCACCAAAAAAACTTTTAGTTATCGAACAATTAGTACAGATCTTTACTTTATCAAGTCTTGTTACTTTTAGGTGACCTTCACAAATTATAGAACCACAAAATGTGCAATACCATCTGTTTTTTTCGTTTTTTCTATTACAAATTTGACAAATTATTGTGTCATTTTTTACTGGTAAGACGTTCCCTGCAGATTCTAGAAAGGATACAACATAAGTTTTTTGCTTAGCTTTGATACTTATTGTCCACTGAGGATAGTACAAGGTTCTACAATCGTGAATAGAGATATCTTTTGAGCTTGGTACGCATGTTTTTTGATAAGTAATATTATTTTTTCCAGTATACTTTACAGTCTTTTTATGAGAATCAATAATCTCTAAAATTGCTTTGTTTTTCAATTCTTTCTCATTTTTTTTAAAATCGAGTTTATACTGTCGACAGTCACCGACTGTAATCTCTTTTTCTTCGCCAATATTTCTTAAAAGAAAATTAGTATATTCATCCTTCAATCTATTAGCAGTCATCCCATCAATTACCAATTCCGCGTCTCTTTCTTCTTTATGTATGACCCCTACGGTGGTGGCAAACTGCGCATCGATTTTATATTTAAAATAGTATATCGGATAAAATGTGATATTTAAATCTTGAATTATCACTTGATCTTTACTTATATTATTAACGTTGTAAATATTAGCCTCTAAGGTTTTTGTCTTAATAACTGCTTCTGATGAATAACATAAGCTCTTGTTACTGATTGCTTCTATAATACCATTTTGTAAATCTAAACCTAAATCAAATGCAATTTCTTTTAATTTTTTCCCATCAATTAGCTCTAATTTTAGATTATCATGTTGATTGTTTATTACTTGTACGGCCTCAATAGCAGATTCTGTAAATGTACCAGAAGACACAATATATCCTTTTTTCTTTCCAGGGAATTCTAAGGTAGATATTGCAGAGTGAAACTTTTGAACTACTGGTCTCCCTACCCCACTTTTATGATGTTTACATTCCACTAAAACTTTTATTATTTCTCCTGAAGGAGTAACCTCATCCATTATGATATCTTTTCCACCATCGTTTGTGCGTTGAGTAACTTCAACATTTTTAAATCCTTTTTTTCTAAAAACATCTGCCATAAGTTCTTCAAATTCAAATCCATTTAGATTATCGAGTATGTGTTTTTGGTACATTCTTCATCCTCAAAAGTACGATATATCCCTTATTCTATGAGGATTACACCGGATCTTATTTTCAACATAAGGTCTCATATTTTTAATTTGTTGCCTCTGACAACTTCAAATTATTAACCTCAACGATAAGGGGTATATCGACATCTACACCACCCTACGCTGCCGCCGTGCAACCTGAAGGTGCATGCTTTGCAAGGAATAGGTTTTTCTCTCAAAGCCTCATCAATTGTGTACACTCTACCAGAAAGTTTGTTGCAATCTGGACAGGAAGCATCTCCACAAGTAGAAATAGACACTCTCTCATTGCCTTGCTGCTTATAAACCATCAATTCCATTTTTGCAGACATCTGGAGATCTGTGAAGAACTCTCTATTTGTATAATATAGAAAGAGAGCTCTCTGTAAGTGGAGCATATTAAGAACATGCAGATCTGTTGTCCTGAGAAGAAGATTATCATACAGCTTCAGGCAAACATCAATCGAGCTTACTTCAGTTCTCTCTTCTTTAAGCAATCTATTTTTTTCTTTGGTGAAATCCTGCTTTGTAACCTCATAAACTTTAAGGTTCTCAAATCCATCAACAGCGAGCGCATCTTCTTCTGTTAAAAGTACTGAAGGAAATAAATTCTGTTTAGTTCTTACATATATATAATTTCCACAAGCTGGACATTTTTTCTTTTTCTTGGGCATGTCTCTCAGCGAGGCTGCACAATATGGACAGAATACCTGCACCTGACATTCCGACTTTCCTATATCGCCTTTGAATTTTGTTGCAGGTTCTGATTTTACTCCTGATTTTCTCTGTTCATCCAATTCTTTCTTGACAGCCTCATGTGCTGAAGACAGTAATTTATATATCAGGGATTTGAATTCGGTGTTGGATATTATCGAGGGCACAGCTTGAATTCGGGTTTCTTCCGAAAAAGAGGTGTTTGCAAATATTAGTTCTTTCTCAAGCGTAAACTTAGTTTTAAGGTTGTAAAAAGGCAATGTGTTACGTTCAAATTCAGCCTTTAATAATGATGCGACTTTTTGTCGGAATAAATCAGGGTACCCATTTATATATCTCTTATTGTTGAATCCAACCTTGGAACTCAGAGATATTATGTCGTCTATAGAGAGATCTTCCTTCAAGAGATATTTTGCAATGAGCAGTATATTGTCACATCGCTCAGTCTCAATACTTCTCGTCACTTTTTCAAACATTTCTTTATCTCTTTGCAGAATTGAAGCCATTATTAAGGCAGAGCCTGAGTATGAATAAAATGAGTTATTTTTATGGTGTTCCCTTAAGAGCAGGATCATATCTGCAGCTTCTCTGTATTTGCCAAAAATCAGGTTTCTTTCAAGCCCGTAATAAAAGATGAACACATACCCTATATCTACAGATTGAGTTATATCATGTAGCCACTCAAGATAGGTTCTCCTCTCTTCTGGGTTTAGTCTTTCATATGAAGGAAAGTAACCAATGCTTTCTTTAGGATCTTTCTTATTTTTCCTACTAATTGGTAATTGGGAATATGTCAAACTCGGCTCTGTTCCGAAAGAATATTCTATCCTGAAGAGTTCGTTTTCTACAATGTGCTTATCAGTTTCAGGATTGTAATTCTTGTACGGCCCATCTGCAAACCACAATAGATTTATGATGTTTGAAGGTATTGTCAACGTTCCAAAATAAGGTGTTAGACTCTTTTCAATAAGATTCTCTTTGACCTGAGGACGATTAACGTTAGATATTGTTATTAGAGGATCACTTGGATCTTTTTTCTTTTTCACAAAATCAAAAATTCCCATAACTATCACTTACTGTTAATACAAATTTTATAAGATGTATGACTGATGGTGGGATTACAATCCCCTGGATTTTTATATTAATCTAAAGTTCACTCCTTTGGCTAAGCCATTAAGTATTCTATAAACGCACAAGAGAGCCCCAATAGCCCGGCTGATTTATACTGTAAAATTATATATCCGGCAAGTAACTGCTTCTACTGTGAACCATCGAATGATGAGAGAAGGAGATTGGTGTAGCGAGGAAAAGTTCAATCTAATTATATAACCACGGAAGAACACGGGGAAGAAAGTGGAAAAAACCGTGCTTTGATTTAATTAAATTTTCCCCAGTTTTCATCAGAGAGATTGATTCTTCAGATCTCCTAAATTTTGATGAATTTTTTCTTAAAATATTATTTTGTTTCCTCCAAGGATCTCCGCATGCGTTGGGTGGCATGTGATGCAATTGAGAATCAACATATATTGCAATCGGATCCAGGAAAAATTTATTTCGACTCGCTTCATTTCTCAAACCTTGAAAATGAAATTAATGAAAATCTCGGACAGCTTATTTTAGAAGTAACGGAAGACTGCAATCTAAGATGTGGTTACTGCATTTACAATGATATGGTAGAAGATGCACGAAACCATGGAAATAAAGAAATGGGGCTCTCAATTGCCTACAAAGCCATTGATTTTATAGGCAGCCACAGCTTAAAGAACGAAACTCCCGCGATCACTTTTTATGGCGGCGAGCCATTACTAAGATCCTCTTTTATTCAAAAATGCGTTGAGCATTCACGCAAGGTCTTTGAAGGGAGAAATGTGAGTTTTGCAATAACCACTAATGGAACAACTGTAACTCCGGAAATTGCTCGGTTCCTGGCCAGAGAAAACTTTGGAGTAACCCTTAGTGTAGACGGGCCCAAAGAGATACATAATGATTATCGAGTATTTAGAAACGGAATTGGAACTTTTGAGTCGGCTATGAAAGGACTTAAGAACCTTGTGGAAGCCTATGGAGAGGAAGCCGATAAACAAATTAATCTGAGTATGGTATATACCCCTCCATTTTCTTCCCGACGTCTGGATCAAATAGCATCTTTATGGGAAGATTACCCATGGATAGGAAATATACCAGCAGGTATTACTTACCCGCATGAAGGGAGTATTCCACAGGAAAGAATCGTTACGAAAGATTATTTGACTGAAAATAAATCAATGCTTCAATGGGCTATTGATTCATATTTTGAGAGTTATTCTCATGAGGAACAAATTAACCCGCTGGTCAAATCAATCGTAGATGCATTTTTGGTAAAAATATTTATGCGGCCAATATTTGATATGCCTGTTTATAATATTCATTTAAACGGGTGTTGTGTACCTGGAGCGCGGAAGATCCATGTATCTACTGATGGATATATTTCTGTATGCGAACGGGTTAACAATGCTTCTCCCTATTTGGGTCATATAGATAAAGGGATAGATCTTAACACTTTGAAACGAGTTTACGTCGATGAATATGCGGAAAAAAGCTTGATCCGATGTGCAAACTGTTGGGCTCATCGTCTTTGCACTATTTGTTATACAGATACGTTTTCCAATCGAAAGTATGATGCTAGGCGAAAGGCCGAGATCTGCGAAACAGTCCGAAACAATACAGAAGAACAATTGAAACTCTATTCAAGGCTTCTTAGCATTAATCCTGAAGGATTGAATTATCTAGCGGATATAGTAGTTAAGTAAAAGATAGAATTTAGATTTTTATTACAGTGGTTTAGAATAGAAGGATAAATTTTACTCATTTTTTAATTCATCAATTAAATTTTCAAGCCTGCTCTCAAGTATTGGAACATCATTTATCACTGTATCCCATATAAGTCCATAATCAACATTAAAATATGCATGTATAACCCGATCTCGCATTCCCGCAATATTTCTCCAGTCAATATCATTAGCTTTTGATTTTATTTCATAAGGGATTGCTTTTGCAGCTTCACCTATAATCTCTAACTGGCGAACCACTGCACTTTTTGTTTTTTCATCACTTAGAAAAGTATTCTTATCCATGTCTGCTGTAAAATCATTTATATAAACAACAGCTGAGAGCATTTCAGACAAATATACATTGGGCGATCTCTTCATATCTGCACCAGTTCTTTTAAAATGTTTTCCTTCATCATTGGGTGAATCGCTCTTTCTGAGACGATATCAACTGGGATTCCTAACAAATCTTCAAGATAGTATCCAAGCCCAACAAGATTTAAAAAAGTTGCACCTTCACCGAACCTCACTAAAAAATCAATATCACTTTTCTCCTTTTCTTCCCCACGTGCATATGACCCGAAAATACCTATGATTTCAGCTTTAAATTCCTTTTTAATTTCTTCTTTTCTTTGTAGAATAAGGAGTTTAATCTGATCAATATCTAGATACATTTTTTTAGTTTTGATTGTATTAGTTTCCTGCATTTCCTTCATTAAATCAGAACTCCCTTTTAATCTGCGTTATATTATGTTGGTGTTAATATATAGTCTGTTGTTGAGTCCACATTTTTCTCTCCTTTTTGTATTCTTTTAACCTTCATAGTGTAATGTTCCTGAAAAATTATGCTTTAATAATTCAGCTCTGCTAAGATTAATAATTATGAGGTCTAACATATGCCCATAAGAGTTCGTGATATTTCCATAGCAGCGCACAGGAAACCCTTCTGACCGATTTGTTTATATACTGAAATGATATGTATAGTG
>CAZFNE010000200.1:0-1474 GCA_964520335.1 uncultured Methanosarcinales archaeon
TTATATAGATGAGCCAAAAGTGTGAGAGATAAAAAGTAAAAAATGGATCTGGCTTACTGTTATAAGATTTAAATCAGATTTTCATTTTCAAGTTAACCAGTCTCTTTAATCCGGTAACTTATTATGTGAATTTATTTTCTGTTTAAAATCCAACAGATACAAAAACTCAGGAAAGCAAAAGAGAATTCTTTAAGGATTAAGTCTGCGAGAATAAAACCTGTCTTGGTTCTGGATAGTATAATTTATGTATTCGGTACATTTTATATTTTTATATTAACTTCAAATGTAGTTTTTGGATGGAAACTAAATCGGATCTTAAAGGATCCGGATAGGAGAAGCTTGGACAGGATAAGATATGGACGATAAGCTTTATAAAAAGGCTCTCGCTCTTGAGTATTTTACTGTAGGATATAATGCACTAGAAGCCTTTTTTTCTATATTTTTCGGGATCAGGGCTGGGAGCATAGCCCTAATAGGATTTGGCCTTGACAGCATAGTCGAATCCCTTTCCGGATTTATTCTTATCTGGCGACTTCGCAAGCATGGAGTTTATTCGGAAGATGAAGAACAGGAAAGCGAAAAAAAAGCCATAAAACTTGTCGGAGCCACTTTTTTCATACTTGGAGCCTATGTGCTCTATGAATCCATAGAAAAATTAATCAGTGCAGCAATTCCTGAGCCTTCTCTTCCAGGTATAATGATAGCTATCCTTTCGATAGTTATTATGCCCTTACTTGCCGTTAAAAAACGCGACCTGGGAATTAAAATCAAGAGCAAGGCACTGGTTGCAGATTCAAAAGAAACGTTAGCTTGCGCCTTCTTATCAGTTGCTTTACTCATTGGACTTACAATGAACTATTTATTTGGGTTCTGGCAGGCAGATCCTCTCGTAGGCCTGATAGTAGTAATATTTCTTTTCAGGGAAGGAAAGGAAGCCTGGGAAGAGAATGAAAATGAAGAAGAATAACAAGGGGACTACAAATTAAAAATCAAAATCAAGATTAATATAAGTAGAAATAATTTAGCCTAAATTTATTTTGGAATAAAACTGTACATAAAGTAATGGTCTAACAAAGAGGATAGAATTCTGAATTGAATTCAAGATTCATATTTTTGTTCCACAGTTAGAACAACTTCCTTTATGAACGCAGATTATACTACCGCATACGGCACACGTCCATCTTGTTTTTTCAGAGACGAGAAACTTCTCGAGTCCATGCTCTTTTATATTTTCAAGATTTTCGATCATGCTCATATTATATTTTATTCGGTATCTTTTATCTAAATTCTTTAAATTTTTGCAAGGAAAAGAACTGCATTCGAAACAAAATGTTAATTTATTAAGGGTAAAAGTCTCGCATGTTTTAATTTTGCATACGACCCGTGTAATGGGTTTCTTAGTGTCAGGCTCCCTGCACCCAGGACATTTATTTTTGTTTCTCAGATAAGCCGTACATATGCAGCAATTCATTCC
>CAZFNE010000200.1:1574-6322 GCA_964520335.1 uncultured Methanosarcinales archaeon
AATACTT
Organism: uncultured Methanosarcinales archaeon; assembly: GCA_964520335.1. Classification (GTDB taxonomy): domain Archaea; phylum Halobacteriota; class Methanosarcinia; order Methanosarcinales; family Methanosarcinaceae; genus Methanosarcina. The sequence goes on from CAZFNE010000200.1 coordinate 1,582, forward strand.
GGAGAAATACTTGAAGATTCATCCAGAGTTGTCACACTCCTTAATAATCCAAAGGAATATTTTTTTGTTATTCAGGATCTCAATCTGATTTTTTGAATCAATAGATTAGCAGACTTGATATAGAAAGGAAAGTTTAGAACTCTAATTCCTTTCTTTACTGGTTGATTAAATTCTTATTGTTTAAAAGTATATATGATATATGCCTAATTTTGGTACATTCCTTAATATAGCGTGCTTATTCTTAGCTCTAATGTCGACCTATGCCATTTTGCCTAAGGCTGTTCCCAATTTTCTTTCTTATTCTGGTTGCTTGTGGGCTTTTGCAATTATTTGTTTGTGGTTTATATTATTCAGGGTGCTTATAAGCAAGGTTGCCAAATAAAAAGAAACTACAAATATAATCAGAATTTAGCATAAATTAATAGGAAATCTGGAAAACCAATAATCTTACTTTCCAATTAAGTTTTTATTGTTTGTGATTAATTATACCTGTATGTGTTATGCACAGTGGTTTATAAACATAATTTGTTTATTTTTTGCATTGATATGTACAGAAGCTGTTTTACCTAATAATGTTTTGAGCTTTTCCAACTCAATTTCTACGTTATTTGCTGTAATGATAATTATAGGGATCCTATCTGTCTGGTTCTTGATATTTCGAAAGCTTATGGCCCTGGGAATGAGATAAATCGTAAGAGAAATACTCCAGAAGCCAATTCTGGAAAATACAGTTAAAAGAGGTAAATTTTCTAATAACCTTTAATTAAAAATCTATTTAGAAGGATGAGCTTTATAAAATACCATTGCTGGCGAAGAGAAGTTATCTCATTTTATAGCCATTTTAGAGAATTCAGTTCAAATCACCCAGTAGAATTGGATAAAAGTGGATGAAAATTGACAAAACAGGATAAAATGAAATAATTTCAACAATAAAAAGAAAAAGACAGGAAAAAAGGAATAAAAAAAGAATAAGAGAAGAAATAAAAGAGCTTTAGGCGTAGGGGTCACGTAACGCCTTGTTAACGCCGAAATTTCTGCGCTCCTCAACTGTCTTCTGGTTTTTGTCAATCTTTTCCTTTGCAAGCTTTATAAGCAGGTCAAGGCCAGGCTTTACATCCTCGATAGGTTTTGTTTCGAACATGCCTGCAGCAACTGCCTTGGACCAGACCTCATTTCCTATTTTTGTACGGATGAAGACTGTGGACCAGCCGTCAGGACTTCCAACCGAACCTGTAGAAATGTCTCCAAGGTTAGACACATAATCAAGACAAACATGACAGCCAGGCTGCTCGTACTTATGGGTCACCTTGATAGGCAGAGTGGAAACATTCCCACGCTCGGTGTAGACCCAGAACTTACCTTTCCCAATCTCCATTCTCTTTACGGAGCTGAGGTTCTGGGCTGCATGGTCCTCAACAATAGTCTGCATGGACTTGTAAGAGAAATTTTCCATACAGAAAAGCCCTACTGTAAAGGCTACTTTGTCGGGAACATCCCTCATATTAATTGGATAGAGCTGAGCCTTTCTGACTGCCTGCATCTGGCAGCAGACACCGGAAACTCCGACCTTATCCAGGCCAAAGGACCGAGTAGCTTCCTTAAGTAAGGAGATCTGGGGGCTGATGCTGTATTTTGTTCCCCGTGCTTTAAGGATTTCTTCGCGGGTTGTTGCAATAAGCGGCTTTGGCTCCCAGGGCCTCTCGCCTGTGCCTGCTACAATAGCCCCGTCAATTATTCCCTGCTCAAGGGCAAAGGTCATGAGAGCAGTTGCAATTCCCCCGTCCTGGGCCTTCTGGAGAATTTCCTTGTCCGTGCTTCTTGCCGAAACGCAGGTTATGTATCTGCCGAGATATGGATCTTCAATCATCTCTTTCACCTCACTTAAGCGCTCCAGCTATTAGCTCGTTGATGCTCTCGAATTCAGAAATCACGTCGGAATTGAAGAATGACCTTGGGCAAGCCCCATAACAGGAACCGCACTTGATGCACAGGTCGCGCTCTCCCTGAGGTTTTCCGAACTCAAGAGTTATTGCCCTAACAGGGCAGGATGCAGCGCAGGTTCCGCAGCCCATGCAAAGGCCCTGGTTGATTATGTCATTCATCAGGTCGCAGAAACATCCGGTTGTGCCGCGTTTCGCAAGATCCATAAGGGGCTTTAAGTAGTTGCCTGCAAGAGCCTTCTGGTCTTCATTTCCTTCCAGAAGCAGGTATGCCATGACAGCGACATTCCTTATGAGTTCCGGGCTTGGTGGGCATCCGGGGATATAAACATCCACGTCAATGAGGTCTCCGATTGGGAGGAAAGATTCGTGCTGCGGCTGGTTGTGCTGTCCGCCGCGGCAGAAACGAGTAATGTTCCCGTAGCTTGAGCAAGAGCCAAGGGCGACCACGATCTTGGCCTTTCTCCTTGTTTCTTTAATTTCCTCAACTGATTCATGGTCCTGGAGGCAGACCGATCCCTCAACAAGTGCTACGTCCATTTCAGGAATATGCCGGACATCTACTAGCGTGAGGCTGTAAACTAAATCAGCGTAGTCGTCCAGAATTTTGATGAGTCCTAAATAGTTGTCGGCCACGGACACAAGGCAGCCTGTGCAGCCGCTGAGGTGTACATGCCCGAGCTTAATTTTGTTTGCCACTGGTATTATCTCCTTTGTAGCTTCCACTTTTTTCTCCATTACAGCCCGAGCGGTTTGAAGCTTCGCCCATGGCTTTCTTGATGGAGTTAAGCAGTTCAATAGTTCATCCCGATTTCCTTCAGTATCTCGGATACGGCAATTGGAATGGCTTTCTGTACTTCTTCTGTAATCCCGATGACCATTTCAGGGGCAGAAACGTATTTTTTCTGGCATACAAGAATCCTGACCCGGATATCTTCCTTGATGCACTGGAGAGGCTCGGTCAGGTCCCAGGAGTGAGCATCCCTGTAACTTCCTTCAGGGAGGTCGTCAACCGAGAGCCACCTGAGTTCGCCGGGTTCTCCTCCAAAATCTGCGATATCAATGATAATAAGAGCCTTTGTAGATTCAGGAGAAAGAAGGGTAAAAATGAAATGAGGACCACCGAGCCCGGCATCAACCACAGAAATATTTACGGGAAGCTCAAGAGCCTTAAGCTTCTCCACCACTGCGGGTCCGAACCCGTCATCCGCATAAAGCGGGTTGCCACAGCCTGCCACAACAATCTCGGAGTACAGTTTATCCATTGCCTTCACCACTGGAGGACTTTCTGGGCGACTAATTTGTCCTCCTCGTTCACAACAAGCATATGGGTTGCGCATGAGACGCATGGGTCATAGGCTCGGACAACCATTTCGGCAATCTGCCAGGGTGTTCCGGTCAGAGCGCGGCTGCAGGTTGGAAGGTTCCAGGTGGTTGGCACAAGCATCTCGTACCAGAGCACTTTCCCATCCTTTACCTTTGCAAGGTGCACATCAGTCCCACGCGGGGCCTCATTTGCTGCCCAGCCTAAAGACCCGTCTCCCTGGGGGATGTAGTCGGCAAGGACTTTTCCTGAGGTGTTCAGATCGTCAAGGCATTTGAGAATGGTATATAAACAGTCCGGATATTCCATCTGCCTTGCAATGTGCTGGGCAAAAGTTCCCTTTTCGTCGAAATTCTTGAAGGTAGCAAGCCTTGCCCTTGGCCCGACTTCAACAGGCTGGCCGTCGTAGAGCGGAACTGCGTTACAGGCCTCCATCTGGGGGTTGGCTTTGGTTCCGACCTTTGTGGTGCCGCCGAACGGGTAGCTAGGGTCTTCAAGATCAATAGTTACTTCACCCATGTACCAGTCCCAGGGCCGTGTTTCTTTCCAGCGAGAAATATCCCAGGTAGGATTTTCGTCCAGGCTGGAGGAGCCGTACATTGGAGATGTGGCCATAATTCCCTGATTGTGATACCCAAGGGTTTTGGGGACAGGGATCTGTTTGCCTGCAACTTCAACATACTCTCTGCTTTGCATGTCTTTGATGACATCGAGCATGAAATCCATCTGCTCGTGAGCAAGGGTAAGCCCTTCTTTTGCAAGGTCAGCCATTTTCTGCTTTGCCAGAGGGCTCACATTGCGATACATTCCACCTATCCTCGGGTTAGAGGGATGGATTGCCTCGCCGCCTGCAATGGCTCCGATGGTCTGTCCGATTTCGCGGATGCGGAAGATTCTTGCTGCAACGCTTCTGAAGGGCTCCTCTTTCACGAACGGATTGAGTTTTGTTTCCGTTCCGGGGACGTAAAAGTCCGGCATAATGAGGATGTTGTGCAGGGCGATACTGTGGAGGCGGTTTGCGGCATGGAGAATGACCCGGAGGAGTTTTGCATCCTCAGGAACCTCACAGCCAATAGACGCTTCCATGGCTTCGACACTCGCCAGGGTGTGGGCAATAGGACAGATTCCGCAGACCCTAGAGGCAATCTTCGGGACCTGTTCCATTGTCTTACCTATGGCGAGTTTTTCAATACCCCTGACCGGGGTAATGGAAAGCCAGTCTCCCCGCTCGACAATACCCTCTTCATTTACCTTGAGGGTGAGCTTGGAGTGGCCTTCATGTCTGGTAGTTGGGGAAATCTCTACAACTTTCGTCAATGGGATCGACTCGTTTTATTATTTAGTGTATGTTTTGTGTTCTTCAAGCTTTACTTGTGATTAAGTTTAAGGGAGACTTTGTGAGATATTCTAAATATATTTATCAGTAAATAAAGTACTTTATTCCCTGTTTCTTCAAGCCTTAAATATACTTTTCGTT
>CAZFNE010000201.1:0-6305 GCA_964520335.1 uncultured Methanosarcinales archaeon
TGCGGGCTGTTCAGGATGTTCTGAAGCTATTGGAGCATTACTAAAAAATGATCCTACATATAATTTTAGTGTGATATATGTGGGTCCAGATGAAGAATTGTCTATTCAGGAAGGGTTAAAACTCAAAAATGTAGTTCTATATGCCCAGCCTGGGGGGGATGGGACTGTAAATCAGGCATTCAAGACTTTGAGATCAGATAAGGCAGCAATCCAGAATTTCGTCAAAAATGGAGGAAGATACGTTGGCTTTTGTATGGGAGGCTATTTCGTTGATGATGATCCCGGATTTGGGCTTGGCTTGAATACGAACCAATATATCAAGTCAAAAGGTGCTACAGTAACAACTGAAAAAGATAGTATAATTCAGGTCTCCTGGCGAGGTAATACTCGCTGGATGTATTTTCAGGACGGCCCATATTTTATCCCTGACAGAAATGTAGAAGGCCAGATAATCCTTGCAACTTATACTAATGGGGAGGTTGCTGCCATAGTACAACCTTACGGGAAAGGCAAGATCGGAGTTTCAGGCCCGCATCCTGAAGCAGATGCTTCCTGGTATGTAGCAGCTGGTCTAATAGACCCGGATGGCCTTGATGAAGATCTTTTCCATGATCTAATTGACACGTTGATGCAATAAATGAGTTATAAAGACGCCCTTAATTACTCAAAAGGTGTCTTTTATACCTTATAATGCGTTTCAAGGAATTCTCAGGCTTCAAATATGTTTATAATATTAATAACATATTCAGAATCAATATTCGACTATCTTGAGAATTATAAAATATCTCTTGTCACTGTCGTCAAGGCCTAGAAACATCTTATGGTAACAGTGAGAATTCCCTGATTTTAAATAAACCTAAAGTCAAAATAAAATTAATAAGTAAACTGGCAGGATTATCTCTTGCCAGTATATTTATTGTTCGCTTGCACAGTATCTATCATCGTTTCAGGGTATAAAATGCTTTATAATGCTAGGTGAAAGTATTTCTTAAATTTTTAATAATGCTATTTATTAATAGATTTTTATTAATCTAACAGAAAATACTTTTATTTAGCGAGATTCTTCCCCAATGTTTATTGATACCTGCATACAATATACTATAAGGGGTCAGTATGGCAGAATATCCTGAAATGAGAATAAAAAGGGGAGTGTCTGGAAATCCACAAAATTCCGGAAATGATAATAAGAAAAATAATAAACAACCTGAAAATAGACGGGAACAGAATATTCCCGGATATGATTTTTCAGAAGAGGAGACCTGTAATTCCTGTCTTGAAATGCTTGAGGAACAGCGCAGGACTATAATTCTAGAGATCCAGCAGGTCACTGAAAAGATCCTTAAAGCCCATAAAATTATTACCAGGCCAGGAGACCTTTTAAAAGGAGAATGGTTTTTAAAACTTCAGAAACCAGGCTTTGAAAAAAAACTGGTACTTGCCAAGTATGGGGAAGAGATTTTTGTAGGGTTCTACACTTATCCTGACGATATTCCTTTGCCTGATCCTAATCTTGTCCTGCTCTCACAGAATGGGTTCTGGTACCCTCAGAGAATAGAAGAAAAATTCGAAGAAACAGTTTCTTCTTTCTTTACCGGGGCTTACGGAGATTATGACTACCTTAATATTATTCCTGAAAACCTTGTAAAGTTTCAGGCTTTTCAGCGAGATTTTGCAAAGACTCTTGACAGCCAGGGATGGGATAAATCGAATATAAAAGTCCTTGAAAAAATCATACCGTGAAATTAAATTATGAGAAGCTAAGATCTCCCAGATTTCTAATGTCTTTCACTGCCCCCGTTATCTTTTATATTTGACTTTTATTGTATTTGTTATACGATCTTTTATTTTTAATAGTAATTTCTTTTTATATGCTTCATATATTTACTTTTGTATTTCCCCCACAGAATATTTAAGTATTGAACGCGTACGCATTTTCAGGTATAGGTTTACCAAGTTTACTTTGATTCCCCCTCTCTTATATAATCATTTTTCAGAAGGTCTTTTTATGTTTTCAAGAAATTCCGAATGCATCTTATCACAAAAATCCGAGGATATTCCCCCTTTCTATGTAATGGAAGTGCTGGAAAGTGCACAGGCCCTGGAAGCTGAGGGAAGACACATTATTCACCTTGAGGTTGGAGAGCCTGATTTCCCTACTGCCCCTCATATTTGTGAGGCTGCTTATTCTGCGATTTGTAGAGGAGCAACCAAGTATACTCATAGTCAGGGTTCTCTTGCTCTAAGAGAAGCAATAGTTGAGTCTTATCAACAGAAATTTGGGGTTAAATTAAGCCCAAATCAAGTTATCGTAACCTCCGGAACAAGCCCTGCTCTTCTTATGGTTTTTATGGCTCTTCTTGAAAAGATGGATGAGGTTATAATGTCAAACCCGCATTATGCCTGCTATCCGAATTTTGTAAAATATCTGGGGGGGGTCCCTGTTTTTGTTTATACTAAAGAAACAAATGGTTTTGCTCTTGACCCTGAAACTGTAAGGCAATGCCTGACCCCCAATACTAAAGCGATTCTTATTAACAGCCCCTCAAATCCCGGAGGATACGTTACGCCCCCTGAAAATCTCCAGGGGCTTGCTGCAATAGCTGATGAAAGAGGAACCCCTATTATTTCGGATGAAATCTATCAGGGTTTGATTTATAGCGGAAAGGACCACAGCATCCTGGAATATACGGATAATGCATTTGTCCTTAACGGATTTTCCAAGTTATATGCAATGACTGGCTGGAGGCTTGGTTACATTATCTGCCCTCAGTCATGTGTGCGAGGGCTCCAGAAAATCCACCAGAACTTTTTCATCTGCGCTAATTCCTTTGTGCAGGAAGCAGGCATTGCCGCCCTGAAAGGCCCACAGGAACATGTTGCAGAAATGGTCCAAACTTATAACACGCGCCGCCAGTATATCTTAAAAAGGGTCATTGATATGGGGCTTGAAGTTCGGAAAGAGCCAATGGGAGCGTTTTACGTCCTTGCAGATGCTCGCAAATATGGAAATGACTCTCTGGAGTTAAGCCGCCGTATTCTCAATGAAGCAGGAGTTGCAGTAACTCCCGGGATTGATTTTGGAAATGGGGCAGAAGGATACCTTCGTTTTTCGTATGCTAATAGTTTGGAGAATATAAAGGAAGGTATGGATAGGCTGGAAGCTTTCTTAAAAAAGGAGCTTGAAGGATAAGCTTTCTGTAAAAGATATTTCTTCGAATATTTTGGAAATATTTCTGAGAGTTTGCTGGATTTCTTATTTTTCATTTTCTATTTTCTTTTTTTTCTTTTGCTGTTTCTGTAACTCTCTTTTTAAACTTGTCAATTTTTTATTTTCTTCCAGCTTTTTTCCTTTTCAATATAGTTTTCAATGTTTCCTGCTTAAATCTAAATTAATCTAAATTTTCTATTTGAAAACCAGCTAAGACCTTAGGAAGCTTGCCGATATTTGTTCTGGGAAGCAGGTTTAAGAAACCCAGAAAGCTCACTCTGATTTCGAAAATTTTTTCCGGGACAGAAAATTCCTACAATCATCCACGTCCCATAAGTGAAATGAGTTCCCACTATGAAATAAAGCTCTTTTTCTTTCACAAATCCAGAAATATATTCTTTAATTTCTTTTTCAACAGAAGCAGGTTCCTGCTTACTTCTGATAATATTTCTTATGTTTTCATTGGAATCCCAATCAAGTAGAATTACTTTATGCCCCCTGCAGGCTTTTTCATCTTTGCATCGGAAGATATACCTGACTTCTATAGGGATTTTAGCTTTGTCTCCTCTTTCCAGGAAATCTCCAAGAAGATTAAAGTATTCCTGTCTATCAAAAGCCTTAACGCAGTTTACTTTTATCTCGAAATTCAGTATCTCCGGCTTTACTATCCCCAAACTTGCTCCCTGTTTATTCAGTTTTTCTATTGAGGTTGAAAGAGGCAGGACGAAATCTTTGATTTCTCTTTCTTTAACAGATTTTTGGAGATGATCATATCTTAGAATTTTTCGGCTCTCCCATCTGAGGTCATGCTCAGGTTTGCCTGTAGAGATTTCAAGCAGGTCATTTTTCCTGAAATTAATCAACCCTTCCCCGTATCTGAACCCTAGAGGATATAGTCTTAATAATTCTCTATTTTTATTAATCCCAATTATTCCGACAGGATGCCCTTCCCTGTCTTTTTTCTTTTTTTCGGGAATAGCTCTGACAAGAACCGCAATTTCTTCTTTTTCCAGCTTCAAAGCAAGAAACCTCACTACTATTGCTTGATATTAAGTACTCACAAAAATTAAATTTAGAAGTTATTAATTTTTTGGAAAGCTGGGTGAAAGTAATCCGAAATTGTGGTTGAATAGAAATGAATAAAGGGGTCTTCTCTTGTTAAGTGTGTTTTTTTGAATCCTGAATTGATAACGTTCTTTCAGAACTCATAAATATTTTATAGGATGAAACGTATCCTATATTTTACTTCCTAACTTTCTAAAAAATGCAAATGTGTTGGTTTGTCACAAAACAATGCTTTGAGGACGTTGCACATCTCTCGTTATTGATTCCCACTTAAATATTGTAATCCTCCAAGATAAAACTCAAAAATAAGAGTTGAAAATCTTCAAAGAAAGTTAGAAAGGTGCGTTCTTGATTTAAAGAATGGAGCCAAAAAGATGAAAAAAAATAATGAAGTAAAAGTAATATCCCGATTATTTGGGTTACTGCTTTGCCTTGCATTGATACAAGGCGCATGTGCCCAACCCGATAATTCCCAGAAAGATTTATCGTTTGAGAATGTACAAATCGAAAATGTAACTATTGAGAATATTACATACTCAGATGGGTCCTATGTTCCAGTTCCTGATGAAGATCCAGTAGATGGAAATGACGAGACCGTAACTGGTGTAACACATAATATAAATCCTAACTATTACTCCATGTATCTGATGGCAGGAAACAGTGAAACATTCAGTGTTACTTTCGAAAACAAAGGCAATGAAACCCTTGATATTATTCCAAAAGTCGTATCTATGCCTTATTCTGCCAAGAACCTGAATGAGAGCTGGATTACCATATCCCCCACGAATGCCACCGTAGAACCAGGGGCAGTACAGGAGTTTTCAGTTAAGGTCGATATTCCAAAGGATGCAGAAGGCGGCTACTACCAGACTGGTATTGTCTTTACAGAAGACCTTGCCCCAGGCTCAACTGACTACCTCAATATGTTGCGTCTTGACATTTCAGTCCAGGCTCTTGCAAAAGTTGAGCTTCAGACAACCTACATTTCTGACTCTGTTGAAGCTGGACAGGAATATGTTTACAGCGTGAAAATTAAAAATATTATTGATAGGGAAGTTACCATTGATCCAAAGATAACCAAAAATCAGTTTATTATCTACAATGGAAACACAATGTCCCTTGGAGACAATATCACAATTTCTGCCCCTTCAACTATACAGGCAGGGGAAATTGCCAATATGACCATTACAGTTCCAGTACCGGAAGATGCAACAGGATACTATAGTGGCAGCATAGATCTGAATATTGACGGAAGCGCCAATGACGGGTCTAACCCGCAGTTAAATCTTAACTTCAATACTATACAATTCCCTACAGTTCCATACGTTAAGACCTTTAAGACTACAAACAATGACCCAATAGCGATTGAAGTCTCAACCGATTCATACGACCAGAACTATGGAATACGGATTTCCCCTGAAAAGAAAGAGCCCTCCTTTGACATAAGCCTGAAATATAAATCCAAGCCCGTCAAACTGTCTCTTTCAAAAACAGTCGATAATACATATATCTCTACCGGACAACCTTTCCCAATCTGGGCAGTAGAAGATAACGTATATTACCAGAACTATGGTATGCGCCATGCAGAAACCTATACAGCTTCTGGGAAAGCCGGACAGTGGGAACTCTCAATCCTGCCGGAAAACACAGAAAGCTTTGGGTACACAATAACTGTCGGAAAAGAAAAATAAAATAGAAAGCAAGCTTAAAAAAGCAATAAATTAACATATTTACAAAAACATAATTTAAAAAAGTTCAGGAAAGTTAACAGGGATTGATAATACCCTTATTTCGGTATTCGAAATCTCTGTTATCTACTTAATTTTTTTCTGTTTTTCCTATTTTTATTACTCTTTCTTATTTTCTCTTTTTTTCATTTTTTCTAAGAATTCGGCATTAAAGGCTAAGTATTAATAAACTTCAAAAGAATAGATTTTTGATAAATATCTTAATTTTGAGAACTGCAGGAAAATTATAAAAAGAAAAAAAGGTGGGGCTGGTGAGATTCGAACTCACGATCGACGGGTATCTC
>CAZFNE010000202.1:0-6299 GCA_964520335.1 uncultured Methanosarcinales archaeon
TGTAGGCATTCACGCTCAGCATACTTTCAGTATCATTTCGTCCAAAGTCGAAAGTGTAGTATCCAGGCATCTTTTTAGACTCCAGAATCTTAGCTCCTGGAAGATAGCCAGTTAAGAATTCCTCTGCAAGCTTTTGCGCTCCTGCGAGATCATAACCTGAGCCTCCGTCCTGTGCTCTTCCAGCCCCATATAAAGTATTCCACATCATATTTGGTCCTGGTTCAGGATAAGCTGCTCCAGAATAGCGGTCTACCAAAATCTCGGCTATATCCTGGCCACTCGCAGTATCCTTCACAATAGCATAGTAGTTACTGCTGAATTCCATGAAGTCATCAACTTCTGTGTTTGAGCCGTATTGTTTGGAAAAGTTCTCCATGTTTTTCAATGCGACATCTGAGGATATGGGTTTTGACTCTGGAGAGTATATGGCCATCATATTACCCATCATCATATTGCCCATCATTCCAGGCCCATAGCCGTAGTTGCCATTTTGGTTGTACATCATTCCTGGCCCCATCTGCCCCTGATTGCCCATCATCCCTGGTCCCATCTGACCAGACTGATAACCACTTGGAGTTGTTGAATAATTTGGAGATGGGCCGTTATTACTAGCGCATCCAATTGCAAGGAACACACCAAAAAATACCAACAGAATAATAATTGCTTTTCTCATAAAATACCCCTTCTAGTACAAACTTAGAGCCTGCTTGGAACTTAAAAAAATTTCTACAGTTAGATAGCAAGCAACGTCTTACATTAAATTCAGATTGTGAATGTTTTAAAGTTTCAGGAACAATTAATTTAAGGATATCACTTTATCTTATAGGACTATACGAACCCTACTCATAAATCAAGTTCTATTGAAATTATTATTTAAATCTTGAGTATATGAAGTTAATGTAAAATCATGTATTTTTTCAATTTTTGTTTTTGAGCTAATCCCAAAACCACTTTTAGATTCACATCATTAAAAATTTCAAAATTTTTTTAATTATCGGTAATTCTATTGAACATTTTGAATTTAAACCTAGAGACGCGACTTTGAGTTTTAGGACAAACTCTTTATTTAGAGGAAATATTCGGCTAAAAAATAGTTAAAGAAATTTTATTTTTATATTTAAAAAGAAGTTTTAAAAAAGTTTGGAGAAGAGTATTCCCTCTATATAACATAAGTTCCAGGGTTTATACCTCGTCTTGGATAACTTGCAAGAACTTCAACTGTACTCAATATCTGTATAATTAAATAGAAATAAATAATTTGGTGAATATTTAATTATTGGGGGTGCTATGATAGTAATTGATCCTATCTGTAAAATGAAGTTAGAAGAAAAAGAGACAAAATTCAAAAGTGAGTATAAAGGGGAAACTTATTACTTTTGTGCTCTCGGATAAAAAGAAGTTCGATGAAAATCCAGAAAAATATATTGGTCTTAAAGGTTGAAACATATAAAGATGTTCAATTCAGGTATAAACAGATATATCTATTGTTTTCCTTTCCGAAGAATCTTTGGATGAATGCACCTATATAAGCATTGAAAATGTAGAGACGTTCGTCAAAGGCACGCCACAAAATATAGTAAATCCCTCAGTATTAAAAAGCTGAGTAGGAGAAGAGCATGGCAAAACAACTCAAACTCCAGATTCTTAACATCGCACTTTTTCTCCTATTAATGGCTCAACTGTTAACAGGAATAAGGCTTTGGTTTGTTGAACTCCTCGAGTGGGAATATTCTGAAACCGTAATGAGTTTGCACTTAATCGTTGGCTTTTGTTTGGTTTTACTAATACTTGCGCATATTTATCTGAATCGTTGGTGGGTGAAAGTTCAGTTTGGACTAAAATAAGTAAGCTTGGCTGAGCCTTTTTATATTTAAAAGAATATCTTTATATAGGTACTCTAACCTTTCCAGGTTTTTTTCCTGGTTTATTCTGTGTATAAGTTATTAGGTCAATATCAAATCAGCTTATCTGCATAAGCATAGTTGGAGGTTGAAACTATAACTCAGGAAACAATAAAGGTTGAGGGAATGTCCTGTGGACATTGTCAGATGAGGGTAAAAAAAGCAGTTGAGGCTGTTGAAGGCGTAAAGAGCGCAGATGTTAGCCTTCAGAACAAAGAGGTTGTTCTTGAATACGATGAAGGGAAAACAAACCTTGAAAAGGCTAGGGCTGCTATAAAAGAAGCAGGATATGAGCCTGTATAATTGACAAAGAATTATTTACTCATTATTTTTAGGAATGACCTGTATCTGAATTTATCTGGCCTTATCCTGAATTCCATTTTCATTCGGGTTAGTTCAGATCAGTTTAAACCAGTCGAATTACGCCTAATTTTTAATTAATGCGAATTAATTCTATATAGTTAATCAAAAACCGTACTTACTGAATTTAGCATAAATTCATGCTAAATTTAATTTCTAGCTTAATTCTTATATCCACCTCTCGGATTTTTAGCACGCCTCCTAAGGTCTTAAAGAATCCATTATATACTAAAACGTACAGATTTTTATAATACAGGTAATGGCTGTTTGGAAGCGGCTGATGCTGTGGGGGTGAACGTATCGGAGAGATAACATTTATAGTAGACGATATGGTCTGCAGGTACTGCAAAGATATGGTTACAAAACTTATTACTTCTTTAAATGGGGTTTCGAGAGTCAATGTAAATATTCCTGAAAGAACGATCAATGTAGCTTATAATAGTCAGGTAACTGACGCATACGTTATACAGATGGCTCTGCTTAAAGCAGGATATAAAACCCTTACAGAGCCCAGAAATGCTTTTTAAATAACAAGGAAAATTTCTTCTAGTAATAATCAGGCCCAAAAATGGATAGGCGGCACATCAAATGGAAGTTAGTATAGAAGTCTATGGCATGACCTGCGGGCATTGCCAGAAAAGGGTAGCTGATGCTATTTCTTCCCTTGAAGGGGTTAAATCCGTTGATGTAAATCTTGAAGCAAAACGCGCACTTGTCAGCTTTGATCCTGAAAAAATGAATGTGGAAGATCTAAAAAAAGCTGTTCGGAAGGCCGGATACTCGACTGAACCTGAAATTGAAACGGAATCCGGGGTTGAGTCTGAAAATAAATCTGAAACTGAAAAAGAATTTAAAAACGAAAATGAGCCAGTCCAAAATGAGTTTCAAAAGAAAGCGGTTCCGGAACAGGTTAAACAGCCCGAAATTGAGAAAAAGCCGGATAAAATAGAGCCACAAAGGGCAAAAAAGGATCATAAAGAAATTTTAGAGCCAAAAATCCAAAATCCTGAGATCAGCGCTCCTGCTATTTCCGAAATTCCGGGATTAAGTCCAGAAGAAGCAAACGAAGCTCAAGAACCTCCTAAAGAAAATATTCAGACCTGCCCCCTTCCTGAAACATGCCCACTGCCAGAAAGAGGAGAGTCTCAAATTGAACCTCAAATCTCAGGTCAGAAAACAGGGCTTAAAGAAATTACCCTTGGAGTCTCAGGCATGACCTGCTCGGCCTGCGCCCTCAACATTGAGAAGACCTTAAATAAAAAAGCCGGCGTAGATTCTGCAATTGTAAACCTTGAGCTCGGCAGGGCAAAAGTCAGTTTCGAACCGTTGGTGATATCCCCAAAAGAGATTGAAGATGCTATCGAATCCATAGGCTATAAGGTTGAAAAAGATAAAGTTACCCTAAAGCTACAGGGCATGACATGCGCTTCCTGTGCCGCAAATATCGAAAAAATCCTCAATAAAACTGAGGGGGTAATCTCTGCTTCCGTAAATTTCCCGCTTGAGCAGGCAGTTGTTGAATTTGATTCTTCCAGGATTTCTGTCCGGGAGATAATTGCTGCAGTACAGGGTATAGGTTACGGAGCTTCGGTTCGGGCCGAAAATGTCGAATACGAAGATAGGGAGCAGATGTCCAGGGACTCAGAAATCAGGAAGCAAAGAAATAACCTTATTCTTGCCCTGTTGCTAGGAATTCCTGTAGGCCTTGGGAATATGAGTATGATGTTTCCGTTTCTCTCTTTCGTGCCGATGTTCCTTTCCAACCCCATTGTCCTCTTTATTCTTTCAACGCTTATCCTGCTCTTTCCTGGAAGGCAGTTTTTTGTCGGGACAATTAAGGGTTTCAAGCACGGCGTAACCGATATGAATTTATTGATAGCGGCAGGCACAGGGTCTGCCTATCTCATAAGCGTTGCTTCAACCTTTCTTGACCTTGGGCCCGGTTATACCAATCTGTATTATGATACTGTAGCCTTTCTGATAATTTTCATCGTGCTTGGAAGATATCTCGAAGCCAGGGCAAGGGGCAGGACTTCAGAAGCAATTCGAAAACTTATGGGCCTTCGGGCAAAGACTTCAAGAATCCTTGTAAACGGAGAGGAAAAAGAAATACCTGTGGAAGAGGTTGTGGTTGGCGACATCGTTGTTGTCCGGCCAGGGGAAAAGATTCCTGTTGACGGGGTAATAGTAGAAGGCAGCTCGGCAGTAGATGAATCCATGCTCACTGGAGAAAGCCTGCCTGTAGAAAAAGGGCCTGGATCAACCGTGATCGGAGCTACCTTAAACAAAACAGGAGCCTTTAATTTCAGGGCAACAAAGGTCGGGGCTGATACTGCCCTTGCCCAGATCATCCGGCTTGTAGAAACTGCGCAGACCACAAAAGCCCCTATCCAGAGAGTTGCTGATGTTTTTGCTGGCAACTTCATAGTAGCTGTGCATATAATTGCCCTGCTTGCCTTCTTTTTCTGGTTTTTCATAGGCTTCTGGAGGTATGGGGTAGGAGAATCCGCATCTTTAGGAGGAATCAGCCCATTTCTTTTTTCCCTTCTTATAGCAATTACTGTCCTTGTAATCTCCTGTCCCTGTGCAGTCGGGCTTGCAACCCCTGCAGCAATTATGGTTGGGACAGGCAGAGGCGCAGAAAACGGGATTCTCATTAAAGGAGGAGAAGCCCTTGAAAGGGCCCATAAGCTTGACACCATTGTTTTTGATAAAACAGGGACTCTTACTGAAGGCAGTCCGAAACTTACTGATCTGCTTGCAGCCGCAGGGCATGAGGAAAATGAAGTGCTTTTTATTGCAGGCACGGCTGAGAAAGGTTCTGAGCATCCGTTAGGAGAAGCTATTGTAAAAGGTGCTGAAGAAAGAGACCTCCCGCTTGGGAAAGCTGAAAATTTCCATTCTATTCCTGGCAAGGGTATAGAAGCTACATTTGAAGGCAAGCGGATCTTGCTCGGCACGCGTAAACTTATGGAAGAGAATGAAATTTCCTTTGAGAAAATGGAAGCAAATATGCAGGCCCTTGAAGAACAGGGAAAAACTGCAATGCTTGTAGCCTTAAACAACGAAATCCTGGGGCTCGTTGCAGTTGCCGATACCTTAAAAGAGAATTCCGGGGAAGCAATTGAGACTCTTAAAAAAATGGGCATCGAAGTGGTCATGGTTACCGGGGATAATGCCCTTACAGCCCGGGCAATTGCAGCCCAGGTTGGAATTCCAAGAGTCCTTGCCGAAGTCCTGCCGGAAGATAAAGCAAATGAGATTAAAAAGCTTCAGAAGGAAGGAAAACTTGTAGGAATGGTGGGGGATGGAATCAATGACGCTCCTGCCCTTATCCAGTCTGATGTGGGAATTGCAATGGGAGCAGGAACTGATGTAGCAATGGAATCTGCAAAAATCGTGCTTATAAAAAATGACCCAAGAGATGTCGTTACAGCCCTTAAACTGAGCAGGCTTACGATAAATAAGATTAAGCAAAACCTGGTCTGGGCTTTTGGATACAATGCAATAGGAATTCCAATTGCAGCAGGAGTTCTTTACCCCTTTTTCCACAGGCTGCTTATTACCCCCGAACTTGCCGCTGCTTTCATGGCATTGAGTTCGGTTTCGGTAACTACGAATTCCCTGCTGATGAAAAGGAGCAAAATCAAATAAAACTGGTATGGTGGCTATATGGTCAAATTCGAATCTGAAGAAAAAAAGACGAGGGTCGTGTTTATTTCAAGCCTTGTTACTTCCATGGGGCTTTCCCTCCTGTTTTTAGCTGGAGCCCTTTTAGCAAATGCTTCCAGAGGCGGAGCAGCTTACACTCAGGTAGATATGGCTGCAGGTTCTATTTTCGTTTTTGTAATTGCCCTGATAATTTCTCTTTCACTCTGGCCAAGAGTTATGGATAGACTTGAAAACAAGGAAAAAAACTGCCTAAGCAAACCTAGATAACTAACAATCAATATAACTAAATCAATAACCACACAATTAACAAAAATTTTATTATTATTATTATTATTATTATTATTATTATTATTATTATTATTATTA
>CAZFNE010000203.1:0-6287 GCA_964520335.1 uncultured Methanosarcinales archaeon
TTTATTTATTTATTTATTTATTTATTTATTTATTTATTTATTTATTTATTTATTAGAAATTAGTATTAGAGATGTATTTTCCAGACTGTTATCAGTTTGAAAAAGCAAATGTATATAAACTCTCTTCTGTATTACCGAAGGCAGTGACAGCATATAAGATAAAACATTTAAAGAGATTTTACGTTGGAAAAGGAGACCGTAAGCCTTGAAAAACACGTTCATCCTTGGAATTGAAGGCACTGCCTGGAACCTGAGTGCCTCAATCGTATCCGAAACTGAAATTATCGCTGAGGTTACTGAGACTTATAAACCCGAAACCGGAGGAATTCATCCCCGAGAAGCTGCCCAGCATCACGCAAAATATGCAGCCAGCGTGCTTAAGAGACTACTTGCAGAAGCAAAAGAGAGAGGGGTTAATGCTTCAGACCTTGCCGGAATAGCTTTTTCTCAGGGACCCGGCCTTGGGCCCTGCCTAAGAACGGTTGCAACAGCAGCCAGGATGCTTTCTTTAACTCTTGGCATCCCCTTAATAGGAGTAAATCACTGCATTGCACACATTGAGATAGGGATCTGGAGGACTCCTGCAAAAGACCCTGTGGTTCTTTATGTGAGTGGAGCCAATTCCCAGGTCATTTCATATATGTCAGGCAGGTATCGGGTTTTTGGAGAGACTCTGGATATAGGCCTTGGAAATGCCCTTGATAAGTTTGCAAGAGGAGCCGGCCTTCCTCATCCTGGAGGCCCTAAGATAGAGGCATACGCAAAGAATGCAAAAAAATACATTCCACTTCCTTATGTGATAAAGGGAATGGATCTCTCTTTTTCCGGACTTTCCACAGCAGCCAGTGAAGCCTTAAAAAAAGCGCCCCTCGAAGATGTCTGCTATTCTTACCAGGAAACGGCTTTTGCAATGGTTGTGGAGGTTGCAGAGCGTGCCCTTGCTCATACAGGGAAAAATGAAGTACTTCTGGCAGGAGGGGTCGGGGCAAATTCGCGTCTCCGAGAGATGTTAAACGAAATGTGTGAGGCCAGGGGTGCAAAATTCTATGTGCCTGAGAAGAAATTCATGGGAGATAATGGCACAATGATTGCATATACAGGGCTTTTGATGTATAAGTCTGGAAATACCCTTTTTCTTGAGGCTTCCCGCGTGAACCCGAGTTTTAGAACGGATGATGTAGAAGTAGCCTGGATAAAAGAAGAGGAAATGAAGAAGGTGCCGAACATTTCTCCTGAAACATTTCTTAAGCTTCCTCCCGGAGAAATGTTGGATAATGGGGCTGAAGCCCTTGTTTACCTGGAAGAAGGTGCAGAAGGGAAAAAAGTCCTTGTCAAGGAAAGAATTCCTAAGATTTACAGGCATAAAGAGATTGATGAAGCCATAAGAAAGGAAAGGAATCGTACAGAAGCCCGTTTAATGTCTGAAGCACGGCGCAGTGGAGTTTCGACCCCAATAATTTACGATATAGAGGATTTCAAACTTAAAATGCAGTACATTGAAGGAATTCCCATAAAATACCTGATTACTCCAGAAATTGCCGAAAGAATGGGAAAAGTCGTTGGAAAACTCCATAGTTCAGGCATAGTTCATGGAGACCTGACAACTTCAAATCTCTTGCTTGCTGGAGAAAGGCTTTATCTCCTGGACTTTGGGCTCGCCTATTTCGATAAGGGGCTTGAAGCCAGGGGAGTGGATGTTCATGTGCTTTTCCAGACTTTTGAGAGCACCCACAGTTCCTATGAACTGCTTATTGAAGCCTTTAAAAAAGGATATGCAAGCACTTTTATAGATTCAGAAACTGTACTCAAGCGCGTTGAAGAGATCAAGAAGAGGGCTCGCTATGCATAAGATCGTTTTTGTTACGGGAAATAAAGGAAAATTCGCTGAAGTAAGAGATATCCTCAGGGCTTTTGGGATAAAAGTTATTCAGGATAAAGACGGCTATCCTGAACTTCAGGAAGATGAACTTGAGCCAATTGCAGCCTATGGAGCAGAATATGTTGCAAATAAACTGAATATGCCTGTAATGGTAGACGATTCAGGGATCTTCATAAAAGCCTTAAACGGCTTTCCAGGCCCATATTCTCGTTTTGTGGAAGACAAACTTGGGAATCCAAGAGTCCTCAAGATGATGGAAGGCGAAAAGGACAGAACAGCTTATTTTAAAACAGTAATAGGGTACTGTGAGCCTGGAAAGGAACCTCTTGTATTTCCAGGAGTTGTTGAAGGGAAAATAGCTTTTGAAGAGCGAGGCACAGGGGGTTTTGGATATGACCCTATCTTCGAATACGAAGGCTTAACTTTTGGCGAGCTCGGAGACGTCGAGAAAAATAAGGTTTCTCACAGGCGCAGAGCTATAGATAAGTTTCTTGAATGGTTCAGCACCAACAGTTAAAAATTTTGCATACAAGGAGAATTACTTAAGATTTTTAGAATTTTATTTTATTTTATTCTTACATTTTTTATATTATTCTATATTATTATATTTTATTATATTATATTTTCGATTTTTATTCCTCGAGCTTGTGTTTTAGGAGGTCGAGGGCAACACTGAGCTGGTTGAGGCCTAATTTCAGGGCTATTGTAATAATTTTATTATTCGATGTCTGGCAGAATTCTCGTTTGATTGCAAATAGATCCATTATACATTGCTGGTCCAGAATAAGAGGCCCATCCAGAAGATCTTTTGAGGTAGGTCCACCTTTCATGGAGATGTTTTCTTTCTGGGCTTTTGAGCTTTTTACTTCAACTTTTCGTGGCTCAGCTGCAAAACCATTTGCCCCATTTTCGGATCTTGCAGTCTGAGCTCCGTATTCAGACGGTTGGGGACTCTGCCCATACAAGCATTCCATCTGTTGAAGGCAGTGACTCAGGCAAACATTCCTTATGAATTCCTCATCTTCCATGCCACTCAATTTTGAATACTTCCTTATCTCTGTAAGCTCTTCTTTTGTAAAAGGTATGCACAGTAAGTTTTCGTCACATTCCTGTTCCATCCCAAACTCTCCGGGTGTTCTTTAATTCATAGATTTAATGAGACTGATTTCGAAATTTAATAAGATTCAAATATGGTAGCGCGTATTTATTTTTAATTTGTCCTTTAATGCGTTTCTTATTATTTTGAGTTTACTCATTAGAATTAATTAATTTATCCTGCTTTATCCTTTAGTCTGCTCTTTGTCCTTCAATTTTTCCTTTTTAATTTCTGATTATTAGAAATAGGCTATAAAATAAATTAAAAATAGATTATGGAAAATATGCTGTAGACAAAATTAAGGGAGATAAAAAGTTGGAAAATTTATTTAATATGTTTAACATTTTTAATTAATGTATGAGAAAGTTTTTTTCGGAAATTTCTGCAGCAGATACTATTCCTCTTAAACTTGTAGTATATACAGGATTATTTGCAGCAGTATTGGTTCTAATGGCTCAGGCCTGGAATACCTCTTTACCTGTACTTGAGGATGCAAAAACGAAGGATCAGGTAGAAACTGCAGCTCTTGGAATTCTCTCAATCCAGCAAGGGTATGCCCGTGAGCTTGGTAATAGAGCGAGCCCTCCAGGTACTATGTGTCTAATTAAATTCTCCTGTCCGGACTCAATAAGGTATATCAGCTTTGGAATAGATCCAGACCCTGAAAGTAATGGTTACCTTGCTGACTCGAACTGGATAACAGAAAATAATACTATTATTTACCAGTATAAAAATGGGGTCAAAAAAAGAGTATTTCTCGATGGAGAAAATATTCGTTTTGTAAAAGGAAAACTTGATTCGGAAGGGGTATGGTTCCCGAATTTAGATAAGAATGGAAATATAATTCAGGAAGCTTCTCAGGAAAGTGCTGTAGTAATAGAAGATCCTGTATCAGGAGAATTTTTATTTGAAACTGTTATGCAAAACGGTACTCGATATACCATGTCTCATTTTTAATTATTTCAAAATTAATATTTCATATTTGTTATTTCATACTTATTATTTTATATTTATCAGTTCATATTTAATGTTTTAGAGTTGCCATTCTATTTTTATAATAATGCTTCAAGTTCATAAATCCGAAATTAATAAAGCTCGAGCAGGAGCTCCATCACAATTTTCTATTTTCAGGGGTAAACATAAAAAGAAGTATATACCTGCTGCTACAGAGCCAAAATCAAGGCATTCAATTATATTTATATTATTAGAGAGGAGGATATGATGAACAGGCAAAGTTTCAGAACTAAGAGAATCTACTGAAATGCTGTCTATCCCAACTGCTTTAAATTTCTTTTCGATGATCCAGGCTGCTGCGCTTTCATCAAGATATACTGCTTTCCTTTCTTCTTCTCGTTCTTTTTCCTGAAAACTTCTCCTTTCAGATTGAATCTTCTTGTTTTCTTCATTCTCACTTCTAGAAAGACTTTTTGTTTTCAAAAGAAGAATCGGGAAGTTTTCAGGACTTTCCATATTCCGAAAAGCATTATTAAGAGCGTCTGGAGCAAGGGCACCGGTTAGAGAAGAAAAATCCAGAAGAAGGGCCTTGCCCATAAAGTTTTCCAGGTTTAATTTGTCTACAGAAGGGCCTTCAGGTAGAATGTGGGAAGGGGCATCGACATGGGTGCCTGTATGGCTGCCAAAACGCAACTCTGAGAGGGAAAAGCCGTCTTTTTCAAGAGTACAAACTTTTTCAATCAAGGGTTCGGGATCTCCTGGAAAAACCTGTGTAGAGGGAGAAATTGTGGAAGTAATATCTATAATTTTGCCCTGAAAAGGAATTTTTTCCATGTTAAACATTTTGAGATACCTGGTTTTCAGTTTATCACTTTAAAGATTATCAATTAAAGCCTATGTAAGTTATAGCATATTTTTCAAAGGTTAAAATTTGTAAATAACGGAAGTTACGACCGCTTACTCCATATAGATAATAGACCTATTAGTACATTCTTCTATACACTTCATACAAAGAGTACATTTTTCCTGATCAATTTTTGCAAGCTCATTTTCTTCGTAAATAGCATCTATTGGGCAGATTTTTTTGCATTTCCCGCATCTTTTACACCCAAAAACTACAACGTACCCTGTTCTTTCTGGCATCTGTGAATATTTAGTATCTTATAAATATATTAATTTCTGGGTCTGGATTAAGTAATCCACCGAAGTATTTAAGCTGGGTAAGTCTATATAATTTATATTAGAAATTGCATAAAAATAGAGAAAATCAAAGAAATCCTTGAAAGAAGCCTTATATATAAAAAAGGAATATTCAGGTTCAGGTATGGAAAACTTGATCCGAGATAAAACTGGCTCATTTTGCAATTATTTATCAAGAGGTTGTAAACTGTGTCAGGAAGGGGCAAAAATGGTCCTTTTTGTAACAGGCCTTTGCCCTAAGAGCTGCTTTTATTGCCCGCTTTCTGATGAAAGGCGAGGAAAAAATATCGTTTTTGCAAACGAAAGAGTTGTAAAGAACGATAAAGATTTATTAGATGAAGCGGAGCTTATGAATGCTCTTGGAACGGGAATTACAGGTGGGGAGCCGCTTTTAAAAATTGAAAAAGTTATCCATTATATCAGGCTTTTAAAAACTCATTTTGGAAGGGAACATCACATTCATCTTTACACCTCTCTTGCGCCTGAGAGACATGTGCTTGAAAAGCTTGTAGATGCAGGCCTGGACGAGATCCGATTTCATCCAGCTCAAGCAACCTGGGGGAAACTTAAGGACAGCGAGTATGAAATTGCTCTTATGACTGCAAAAGAACTTGGGCTTGAGGCTGGAATTGAGGTTCCGTCACTTGAAGGGGCAGAAGAAGTTGCGGCTTTTGTAAATGAAACAGATGCTTTTCTTAATTTGAACGAACTTGAATTCTCGGATAATAACGCTGAAGCGCTGCTTAAAAAAGGTTTTTCCCTGGAATCTGATACTTCAAATGCTGCTGCAGAGTCCTGTAAAAATGCTGAAAAAGCCTGCAGTGTGGGCAAAAAAGTGCATTTTTGTTCTTCGACTTATAAGGATTCGGTCCAGCTGCGTAAACGCTTTCAAAGAATTGCAAAAAACACCGCCCGCGAATTTGATGAAGTCACTGAAGACGGAACTCTTATCTATGGGGTTATAGACAGCGAAAATCAGGAGCTTATGACTGAGCTATTTCAGAGTATAGAATTTCCGGCAGACCTATATGAAATAAGAGCCGGAAAGATTGAAATAGCCTGGTGGGTCCTTGAGGAATTAAAAGAGGAAATGAAAAAAGAGTTTGAACCGCTTGGGACTAAATTCTTTATTATTGAAAGATTTCCTTTTGAAGATGG
>CAZFNE010000204.1:0-6275 GCA_964520335.1 uncultured Methanosarcinales archaeon
ACACCCTGCAGCAAAGATGGTAGTAGAAGTAGCCAAGACCCAGGACGAACAGGTAGGGGACGGCACTACCAGTGCAGCAGTTGTTGCAGGCCAGCTCTTAAGCAAAGCTGAGGATTTAATTGAGCAGGAAATTCACCCGACAATTATTGCATCAGGATACAGACTTGCGGCCGAAAAAGCTATAGAAGTTCTGAATTCCCTGGCAATGACAGTCGAAATGTCAGACAGGAATCTTTTAATCAGCATCGCAGAAACCGCAATGACTGGAAAGGGTGCAGAGTCCTCCAAAAAACTTCTCTCCGAAATTGCCGTAGACGCTGTTACAAGCGTTGTGGACACAAACGGAAAGGCAAGTGTTGACAAAGAAAACATTAATGTTGTCAAGAAAGTCGGCGGCAGGGTAGAAGACTCTGAGCTTATCCGCGGGATGATTATTGACAAGGAAAGAATTCACACTAACATGCCGCAGAGAGTAAAGGATGCAAAGATCCTGCTTCTTAACAGTGCAATCGAACTTAAAGACACTGAAGTCGATGCAGAAATCTCCATAACCTCTCCTGACCAGCTCCAGTCCTTCCTTGATCAGGAAGAGCAGATGCTTAAAAATATCGTAAACAAGGTTATCGGAAGCGGGGCAAACGTTGTATTCTGCCAGAAAGGCGTTGAGGATCTTGCCCAGCACTATATGGCAAAGGCCGGGGTTTTTGCTATCCGCAGAGTTAAGAAAAGCGATATGGAAAAACTCGCAAGAGCAACAGGCGGTAAACTCATTACCAATCTCGATGAGGTTACTTTAGAAGACCTTGGATATGCATCACTCGTCGAAGAAAAGAAAGTCGGGGGGGACAATATGACCTTCGTTACAGGCTGCAACAACCCCAAAGCTGTAACAATTTTGCTGCGTGGCGGGACCGAACACGTAGTTGACAGTATTAACAGCGCCCTTGAAGATGCTCTGCGTGTAGTTGCAGTTGCAATTGAAGACGAGAAACTTGTAGCTGGCGGCGGCTCTCCTGAAGTTGAAGTTTCACTCAGGCTCCAGGAATATGCAGCAACCCTTGAAGGCAGAGAGCAGCTTGCAGTAAAAGCCTATGCTGAAGCTCTTGAGATCATTCCAAGAACCCTTGCAGAAAACGCAGGGCTTGACCCCATTGATATGCTCATGGAACTGCGCTCCCAGCACGAAAAAGGGATAAAAACCGCTGGGCTCAATGTTTTCGAAGGCAAAGTTGTTGACATGTGGAAGGAATTTGTGGTCGAACCTCTCAGAGTTAAGACTCAGGTAATTAATGCAGCTACCGAATCTGCAACCATGATTCTCAGGATCGATGATATCATTGCTTCTACCCGTGCAGCCCCTGGCCCAGAAGAAATGGGCGGAATGCCTCCAGGAATGGGTGGAATGCCAGGAATGGGCGGAATGCCCCCAGGAATGATGTAAAATCCTAAAAACTAATATTATTTGCAGGTTAAAATAGAAAAAGCACAATATCAGAGATCCTGAATTGTGTTTTAACTTTTTAACTCTATTTTTAAGCCTGAAAAGGCCTTTTTATTTTAGTTTATTCCTAATTTGAATTCGTGTCCCATATGCTCTTTTCTTTCTTTTTTGATTTTCGAGCTATTTTCCGTTTGCAATTCTAGAAGTTAATTTCAGGAATAGAAATGTAAAATATGGAATACTCAAGAATTGCATGCAAAAAATAATAGAAATTAGGTTTTTATTCGGTTTTTTTCTTTTCAAAGCAATTCAGGATATCCTCGGGTTCATATTTGGTTTTTAGAATTCTTGTTCTGCCTCTTTGACCTTTCCCTGTAAAATCTGCATCTACATAATTTAGAACCTGAAGCCTGTTGACAATTCCATAAAAGCGTGTATATCCAAGCTGAGTTAATTCGTGAAAGGACTTGTAGAGTTCCCCTGCCTGAATTTCTCCTTTATTTGCTATTAATTGAAGCAAATGTTTCTCAGGCTCGGATAAGAGGCTTATTCCTCTGCACAGGTGAAGAAGTTTGGATGCTTCATATGCTTTTTCCACATCTATAGACGAAATAGAACGGCTGCCTCTACGCTCGGCATTAAAGCCTGAGCGCTTAAGAAGATCAATTCCAATTCTGAGATCTCCGGTTTTTTCCACGTAAGAGGTTATAAGTTCCAGCAGCTCGTCTGAAATTACTTTTGGATAAAAACCGTATTTTGCTCTATCCTTAAGAATGTCAAGGATTTCTGCAGGCGCATATTTTGGGAAAGAGACCTCTTCAGGTAAGAAGACTGAATTTACCCTGGAGTCCAGGCAATAGAGGTCAGAAATATCATTAACAATCCCTATTATCCCGATTTTTGCCCCTGGATACTGCTCATGTGCCCTTAAAAGTGAATACATTACTTCATTGGCATGGCCTTCGTAACAGAGGTAATTAAGGTCATCAAGGGCAACCAGTAAGACCTTTTCTGAGGAAACTAGAAAATTAACGACAGTTTCGAAAATTTTCCGAAAAGCAATTCCCGAATTAGGAGGAGAGATTCCAAAAACTTTCCTGTAAATCCTGGAGATAACCGCAAAACGTGTAGAATCAATCTGACAATTAACTTTTACAACAATAACTCCTGGAGCATGTAACTCAACCTCTTTAAAAGTCTTCATAACAGCACTGGTCTTTCCCGCTCCTGGGGGGCCTACAAGCAGGCAATTAAGAGGACGCATACCTCTTAAGGCTGGTTTGAGAGCAAACTTGAGCGCATTTAATTGTGATTCTCTATGCGGAAAATATTCCGGGAGATAATCAGGTTCAAGTACGGAGAGATCTTTAAACACAGTTTCGTCCCAGAGTAAAATATCATTACCTGTCAAGAGAAATGCTCCATCTGCATATTTTAAATGATATTTAAAAGGCCCAATATTAACACAGGTTATCTAAGAACGGTTTGTTCTACTGGCATTTATTTTAAACGCAACCTGAATATAACTTTGAAGTAAGGCTATTATTGTAAGTGAATAAAGATATTAGAGATTAAAGTGAATTTTTTTAATCTGATATTATAACATTTGATAGTAAATTAGAATTCCAGTTAAAATAAAATTATTGACTAGCATAAATTGATTGGACATAAATAAACGGATGCTTCAGATAAATAAATGGTATCGAATGTAGATAGTTCTTTTTAAATTTTTAATAGATATGCCTTACTGTATTTTAGTTTTTTGAAATCTTTCTCAATTTAAATTTATATAACAGTAAAAATGGGGATAATGAAGAGGGATAATAACAGACCTTTAAGCATGAAATTAAAACAGAATAACAGCTACGTATAAAACAAAATAGAATGAATAATGAATATTCAATGATGCATTTAATGGGCGGAGAAGGAGTATGGAAATAGAATCAAAGTTTTTAGTCCCCAATAAAAGAGATTTTAATGCCCTTGAAAGTCTGGAAAGACTTGCTCACTATACCCTTTCTGAAGCAAGAACCCAGGTAGTTGAAGATATCTTTCTCGATACTCACGATAAATCAATTATGGCTGCGGGATATTACCTGCGAATTAGAAAAGTTCTGGGAGAAGACGGCAAATGGGTAACTATTAAAAGTCTGGGAGGGTTTGAAGCAGGTACTCATACAAGAGAGGAATACGTCAGCTTTCTACCTGAAGAAAATTCTGTACTTGAATGCCCTGATCTTCAAATTAGAAATATGGTTTTTGAATTGACAGCAGGGCTTGACCTGCACCCACTTCTTTCCCTTAAACAAAAAAGAAGGATTAGTCAGGTAAACACAGGCGATAAACTGGTAGCTGAAATCTATCTTGATCAGGTAAATCTGAAACGTAAAAGTAAAGAGAAAAACTACAATGAATTTGAAGTAGAATTGAAAGAAGAAGGCCGTATTGAGGACCTTCAAATCATAAAAGATTTTCTTCTTACTAACTACAAAATAACCGAAAACTCCTTTTCGAAGTTTGAAACAGCGTTTCTTTTCATGGAAAATCTTCCTGAAAAAACTCTGCTGAACTTGCCAGAAAGGGCATATTGCATGCAGCTTGCAGCCCAGAAAAATATATACGGCAAAAAAGCTAGAATTCTTCTGGCCCTTGATGAGGCAGTTAATAAAGGCCAAGCCTTCGAAGAATTGGGATCTCGCCTTGAAATTCCTTTAACTGAAATTAATTCTTTATACTCGCGATTTGAGAAAGAAAGGTTATCTATTTTTCCTTTTAAAATTAATACAGGTACCTCAGGAAAAAGCTTTGAATTTCATTTACAACCCAGAACCTGTAACTTAAAAAAACAGGAAAAAAACACGGATTTTAAGGAATGGAGGCCTGAAGCCCTTTTAGAATATTATGAAGCAGATAAAAATAGGGCTGAAAAAGCCAGAAATAACGCACTTGCACTTTTCGATAGATTATCTACCTGCCATGGACTTGGGCAGGAAGAAAGGGAAATTCTTAGAACTGCCGCTTTTTTAAAAGATATCGCAAGCTCGGTTTTTGCTGAAGAAAAAACTGAAATGACCAAGGAAATTTTACTATCTCATCCTTTAAAAGGGCTTAAGAGTTATGAAAATTTAATGGTCTCCCTGATTATTGAGTTTCAGGACCCCTGCGTAAACGAAAAAAATTGTATCCAGGTTATTCAAACTTCCAGTATTAAACTCCCTCCAGGCCTTGAAAACAAAGCCCTTACAATTGCTGCCATTCTCAAAACAGCAGGTGTATTTGACACTTTGGAAGAAGTTCAACTAGGTGAAGTAAAGTATCTTGACAATGCTATTGAAATAGAAATTATAGAAGAAGTAGATGAGAAACTTCTGAAAAAAGCCGAGAAAAAAAGCGAACTCTGGAAATATCTTTTTGGAAAAAAGCTTGTATTTGTGCAGGATGTAGGTAAAAAAATAAGAAAAACAGGGAAAACAGGGGAAATAACGGCAATAGAGGAAAATGCTGCAATAAAAGAAGAACCTGAAACCCAAATTGCAAAAGAAAGGCAAAGTAAAACAGAAATCAAAGGAGATTTTCAGGAAAGCCCTAAAAAAGAAGATTTAAAGGAGAGCGAAAGAGAAAAAGAAAAAGAAGAGGAAAAAAGGTCAGAAAAGAAAAAAAAGAAACTAAAAAAAGTAGTCGTTGACCCAGCAGATTCTATGGCGGGCCTTGCCTGCAGGATCTTTTCCTATCAATTTGCTTCTATGCTTGCACACGAAAAAGGAACCATAAAAGGAGAAGAAATTGAAGAACTGCATGATATGCGTGTTGCTGTCCGCAGAATGAGGGCAGCCTCAAAGGTTTTTGAAGCATATCTTGATTCCAGCCAGCTTGAGCCTTATTTAAAAGAACTCAGGAAAACTCTCAGAGCTCTCGGAAGGGTCAGGGATCTGGACGTTTTTCATGAAAAAGCCGAAAATTATCTTAAACCCCTGCCCCCAGAACATGAGCATGACATGGACCCGCTCTTTTCTATAATTTCTGAAGAAAGGGAAAAAGCCAGAACAAAAATGACGGATTACCTGGAAAGCGGAAGACATTCCTTATTTAAACAGGAATTCTCTACACTCCTTGCCTCCCCCGAAACTCTTACCCTTCCAACTACCAATAAAAAACATGATGCTCTTCCCCACAGAGTAAAAGACGTTCTCCCTTCAATACTGTACGCGCGCACAGCCGATATCACAGCTTATTCGGAATGGGTAGAAGGACCTTACCTCCCAATTGGACGCCTGCACAGACTAAGGATAGCAGCAAAAGGAATGCGTTATACACTCGAATTTTTTGAAAACGTACTCGGCGAAGACGCAAAAACTATGATTCAGGATTTCAAAAACCTTCAGGATCATCTTGGGGATCTTCATGACGCCATAGTTGCAATCGACATGCTAAGCGTCTATCTTAAAACTGGAGAATGGGGATCAGAAGATTATAAAAAATCCTCTGGAAAAGAAATCCCTCCTGAAACACCTGAAGGAATTAAAGCCTATCTCGCATATAGAGAAAAAGAACTTGGAACCCTGCTAAACACATTTCCTGAAGCCTGGGAAAAAATAAAAGGCGAAAATCTAAGGCAAAGAATCGACAGCATGATTAAAAACCTGTATAAACCTGAATAAACGGTAAAAAAATACGACTCTTTTAAAATATTGTTATGAATGCAATTAGTGAGTTTATCCCATGAAGATGATTCAGATGATGTAAAACATCTGAACAAAGAAAAAAGAGTTATTAATTTTTTAAATATTAGTCTGCTTGAGCCTAGAAAAAGCGGCAAGAACTTAGACCTCAAAAA
>CAZFNE010000205.1:0-4882 GCA_964520335.1 uncultured Methanosarcinales archaeon
CTCTTATAAATATATTAGGATACAATGTTTTTGATCCAACAGAGGTTGTTCCTGAGTTTACAACTGATTACGGGACAAAGAAAGGTGAAAAGGTAGATTATGCTATTTTCAGGGACGGAAGGCCGATAATATTAGTCGAATGCAAAAGTATTGATGCAGATCTGGATAAAGAACATGCTTCACAACTATTCAGGTATTTTAGTGTAAGTGATGCAAAAATTGGAATTTTAACAAACGGAGTTGTGTATCGGTTTTATACAGATATTGATGCTCCAAATAAAATGGATGAAAAATCTTTTTTAGAGATAAATTTGCTAGATATTAAAGAGCCTTTGATAAACGAATTAAAGCGCTTTAAAAAAGAATCCTTTAATATTGATGATTTAGCAGATGTGGCATGTGAATTAAAGTATACTAAAGAAATTAAATCAATTCTTGCTAATGAAATAAATAGTCCTTCTGAAGAGTTTGTAAAATTTTTTGCTAAAAGAGTAACTAATACTCCTTTTTTTCCAAGTGTCCGTGAGAAATTTATACCTATTACAAAAAATGCTCTGAACCAATTCATCAATGATAGAATTAATGATAGATTGAAATCTGCTATGAAGGAAGATCCTTTTCCTCCTAATTCAACGGATCCACAACCCCCAAGTTCGGACGGAAATCCAGGTTCATCTGAGCCCGATGTTCCACCCAAAATTTCAGATGAAATTGTAACAACTGGTGAAGAATTAGAAGGTTATTATATCATAAAAGCGATCCTTCGAGAAAATCTCGATCTAAAAAGGATTGTTATCAGGGATAAAAAAAGTTATTGTGGTGTACTATTAGACGACACTAACAGAAAGCCAATTTGCCGTATGTATTTTAATACTAAACAAAAATATCTAGGCTTATTTACTGACATTAAAAACGAGGAGAAAATTCCTATTCAGGATTTGAATGAGATTTATAATTATGCAGAGAGATTAAAAAGTACAATTAGTAATTATGAAAATAGCAAAGAAAATCAAGATTAAGTAGTCTTCAAGTCTATTTGTTTAATTTACAGTAACTGCTTAATCATATCCTCTATTTTTTTTATTTATTAATCTAAGGATATATTTTTAAAAAAAGGATTTTAACGGCTTATTTATTAAGTCTTTAAAAGGGCAGATTGTTTTTCTTTAACGATCTCGGAAGCTCTTGGTCTATTTTTAATTAGAAGAAATTTTGATATGAGGATTTTTAAAGCTGTCAACATGCTTATGTTGAGATAATTTAGAAATTGCCTAAACAATATTGGGAGCCAAAAAATGGAAAATAGAGGGAAAATAGAGGGAAAATAGAGAGAAAATAGAGAGAAAATAGAGAGAAAACAGAGAGAAAACAGAATAAAACTAGAGAACGAAGTCATCACAGTCTAGCATTGATTAAAAGAGGTGGCAAGGTGGTACACAAGGTTTAGCCTGCAATAATGAAGTTTCTTATGGAATTAGGTTTAGGCTGTCCTGAATTCTCTTCATATTACAGATACGCGTTAATGAATTTATTTCTGGATCAGGTTTTAAGCTGTCCTGAATTTGTTTCATTTACGGATTACGCGTTATGAAGTTCATTTCGGTGTCAGTCAATCTATTCTGAATATTCTCCATTTCACAGTTTACTTCCTTGTGTCCAATATATACTATGTAACTAATGGTATAAAATACTACCTATTATATTACTGCTAATTATTATCCTGGTTTACTATAATTGTTTTTGAGATTATTATATCAGGCCTATGCAGGCAATTTTCTAATGCTACTGACAAAATATAAATATATTATATTTTATATCAAAGCCCCATGATAAAAATAGCCATATGATAAATTTAACTAAAGAGCTATCAAAGAATAAGATTTAAAATAGGGAGTGGGAGGAAGGTGGGGAAACCTTCCTCTGGTGATTTAATGTCTCAGTTTGGTCAAAATAGGCTTATTATAATAAAATAAGCGTTTTTAAATAAAAATGTTTTTATTTTATGCTCATCTATCGGAAATCCTCGTTTTAATTTAGAAAGATTTCCAATTTGAATTACATTTGCTATTTTTCGATTCCTGAATCTATTTCAGGCATGCTTTAAAGCCTCCATAGAGCTCATTTTAGATCCCTTTCTAAAACGGTGGTTTTTTGTTCTCTGAATTTTTTGTCTAAATATTGAATGCCTTTTCTTATATTTGCTTTAATTAATGAGTCGGTGCAAAGCCTATTTTTTCTAATGCATTCTTATTATCAAAATTAATTTAGCGATCAGAAGCTCAATTGGCAATTTGGAATACAATATTACGAGATGCAATTAAAGCTTTTAATCTTCTCAATATATTAACATGCGACTAATATGTTATATGTAAGAAAAAAATAGAGAAACAATCCCGAAAAAACTACTTTTTGTCTATCTCTAAATTAAAAATTAAGACCTTATGAGTTAGTAGGTATAACTATAAGGCCTAAACTAAATACAAAACAGGAGGGGAGGTCCTGTTATGGTTGGTAGTTGCAGGTTGTCTGATTGCCCCTTACCAAGCACGCGCCATATGCATTTTGCAGGTTGTCTTGAGTAACTTGCCAATCAGTGCCGTTAACACCAATACCGTTCATCGTAAGATTCTCAGGCAGAACCGCGACCCTATATGTCCATCCCGGTGGCAATTTGAGCTTCTGGTCGAGAGTCTGGAGATCATTATATGTTATATTTTTGTCTACGATCTGACTGTATGACTGCATCACATAGCTCGTGTTGTTTTGGGAGTCATCCAGAATAAAGACGGGTTTGTCTTTATCAAAGAACCACGTTCTCTCGGACTGAACAGGTACAGACATATAGGCTTGTTGGGATTCACCAAAGTTTACTCCTGCTGGAAAAACAGCGTCCGCCACCCACCGTGTATCAATACCATCTAAATTGCGTATAGTCTTAGAGAAATTTAAGGTCATTGCGTCCATTGTCCAGTTACGTAGCCCATTAGCGTATACCATTGGTGAGTTATACTGCTGCATCACTGCCTCAGATGAGTAGTTAACCCAGAGATTTTCGGGGAGAGAATCATCGGGATTTGAATTGTTGTTCAGGCCCTGTGTATTGAAGACGGCTGTCCCAGCCCCTGTGCAAGTCATAAGAAACTCTGCATAGTGATCGTTACGGGTATTATCAAAATGAAGTGCCTCGGTATTGTTTCTGTCATTTATTTCTACGTAAGGGCACTGATCCATAGTAGAGTTATTGCCTTGAGTAGAGTTATCAACCTGGGCAGAACATACTGAAATCAGCGAACCCATAATTAGAAGTAGTCCCACTATTACTTTAGCATTTAATCTCATTAATTAACCCCCAGTTAGTTATATCGGGTGTTTATAATAAATAGAAATATATATCTAATAGCATATTATGCTGTAATAAAGATAAATTCATAACAGAGATGCGTATTAATATTTTTCATAGTAATATAATAGTCATTTACTACTTTTTCTTTTAAGTTCACTGCCTGTTAATAGAAAATGTGTATTTATAATCTAAATTATAGAAGTTCTTATCAGTCTCAGAGAGAGCATTAAACAAAAAGATGAGAACTTTCAAAGGGCTCAGATACAAATATGTACTTAGCGCAAACCCCAGATAAGGCATTAATTTGTTCTATAATTCTTGTAATTTTGGCCCTTAGTTTCCTGAGGAATCTATACTTAATTTACAGCTATACAGAGGCAATGAACATATGAACCGGAATTTCTCCTGCAATAGGTTTATAGAAACATTTTCAATTTGAATTCCATTTTTTGTTTTAAATTTGCCAAATGCATTTCAGGCATGTTTTAGAGCCTCCATAGGGCTCATTTTTGAAGCCCGATAAGCCGGATAAAGGCCTGAAAGGGCACCTATCAGGATGGCAAAAAGCATGGCAATTATAAGCAGCCTGGGAGTTATAAGGAAAAGCACTATCCTTGTTGTTTCGAGCCAGGTATTCATTAGATAGACAGCGCCGATTCCCACGAAGATTCCTAGAATTCCACCTAAGAGACCCATAAAGGTAGCTTCTCCAAGCGTCAGGAGTAAAATATCCCGGGTTTCGGCTCCAATCGCCTTTAATATTCCGAATTCCCTTGTTCTTTCGGCAACTGACATTAGCATAGTATTCATTACACAAAGCCCGCCTATAATGGCTGCAAGAAGCCCTGAGCTGATTGTTATTACACTGAAAATCATAAAGGACTGCCTTGCCTGGGTTTTCAGCTCTCCCGGAGACAGTGTACTTGTGCCTTTTACACTAAGTTCTATTCTCTTTGAGAGCATCTCAGCGTCTACACGCTCATCAGGCACTGCAAATATATAAGAAACGGAATTCTCCACATTATAAAGTTCCTGGGCGGTCTCAAGCGGGATTATAACTGCGTTATCAAAAATCGAGCCTGTATAATCAAGGATTCCTACAACTGTAAAATATTTATCATGGATTTCCAGTTTGCTGCCTATCTGAAGCTGGTATTCTCTTTTTATATTGCTTCCGACAACAACTTGATAAGAATCCCCGGGGTTCAAAAAGCGACCTGCTTTTAATTCTACCGGATAAAGGGCTACACTTGATTTTTCAGGAGGAACACCCAGGATTTGTTTTCCTGTCATTCCCATTTTATCTTCATCAAAGGTTGTCATTAAAAGTCCATAGGCATCCTTTACGCCTGCAACTCGAAGCACGTCGCTTACTTTATCGTCAGTCAGGCCTCCTCCAAAAACCCCGCTCTCGGCAAAAACCCTGATTTTATCACTGGTTACACTCATAGAGCGCTCAAAAGTCTGGTGAAAATTTTCAGACATCGCTCCCATAACAATAACTGCAAAAATCCCGAGAGCAATTCCGCAAACAGTCAA
>CAZFNE010000205.1:4982-6251 GCA_964520335.1 uncultured Methanosarcinales archaeon
CTTATTTTTGCTTTTTCCCCTTCTGTTTTGCTCTTTTTATCTGAAGAAGGATTACAGGCAATAGAAAGACTCCAAGGCCTGTAAAAAAGCCAGGTGCAGGTGAGTCTTCTGCAGGAGTAGATTCTGCTACCGGCTCAAAGACTCTCAGGACTGTCTCATAACTGTCCAGAATTTCGCCTTCCTGATTCAGGGCATAAATTTTTACGTTATAATCTCCCTTAGGAACCCCTTGCCAGATTATCCCTACAGTATCTTCTTTTCCTGCTGTTAAAATATCTGCAGTTTCTTCAAAAACCTGTGCTTTTCCCCCTTTGGGAGTAAGTATTACTCTTATTACGCCATCAAAAGGAACCTGGGATCTTCCAAGGACTGTGACACTTGCTCCATACTCATCAATATCAACGTCTCTGTCAAGAATTTCAACTTTCTCTCTTGCTTTAAACTCCGATATATATGCTGTTGTAAGGTCCGGAGAATGAGAATGGATTTTCAGGGTGGCTGTATAATTTTTATCCTTTTCCAGAAGCAAAGGCCAGTAAGTTGCATTATAAAAAGTATTTGTAACCGGGGTGTTTTCCTGCTTATTGGAATATACTACTTCTGCTCCCGAAAGGAGCTTCAGGTCAAGATCCAGCATGCTGGGCTCAGGCAACTGCATATTTCCAAGGCTTGTACGAGTTATTGGAGTTAGCAAAACTGAAGCTTTTTCGGCATCGGCAGAGAAATCCACAAGCTTGAAATTTGAAAGCACAGGGTTCTGGTATAAAAATGACTCCTTTTCTGAATCAAGAATTTCATTTCCGGCTTTTACAAAAAGCTGTGCTGTATATGACTCTCTGTTTTTCCTGGAATCCAGGCCTTTCTTGAAATTTTCGTCAAGTCCCCAGAAAACTACTTTTATTATTTCCTGGTTTTCTTTAACAGAACCTATGGAGAAGATTTCGGATTTCAAGACTCTATTTTCAGAGCTTAATACGAAAACAAGCGATACATTTTCGTAAGGTTTTTCGAATCTAACTGTTGCGTCCGAAAACTCTGAATCTGAGAAAAAATCAATGATATAATTATTGTTCTCGATATTGTTTTTAATATTATTCCCAAAATCATTATTTTTTCCATTAATACTTCCCTCAAGAATAATATTTGCCTTATTTGCCTTATTTTCCTCTGCAAAAACAGGGTGAATAGTAGAGGACAGCACACTGACTGATAAAATCCCTATAAATAAAATAACTAAAAGTGAATGTAAGGAAAAAGACCGGAAAATAA
>CAZFNE010000206.1:0-6240 GCA_964520335.1 uncultured Methanosarcinales archaeon
AGCACAGGCATCAGCTATCAAGGTACATTTAAATCCAAGTTCTTTTGCAGCCCTAACAGTTGTATCTATACACATATGGCTCATTGCTCCGCAGATTATAAGGTCAGTAACTTCCGATTCTTTAAGGACAGGAAGGAGTTCAGTCTGCAAAAAACTGTTAGGGAAATTTTTCTCAATGACAGTTTCGTATGGAAGAGGACTTACGCTCGAATGAATATCTACTCCCTGAGTTCCTGGTACAAAGAATG
Source organism: uncultured Methanosarcinales archaeon (assembly GCA_964520335.1). GTDB lineage: Archaea > Halobacteriota > Methanosarcinia > Methanosarcinales > Methanosarcinaceae > Methanosarcina. Next base: position 249 of record CAZFNE010000206.1, read on the forward strand.
TGGCGTCTGATCTTGTAGACATATGCTTTATAAAGAAAACAGGTTTACCAGCAGTACGGAATGCTTCAAGGAGTTCTCCAGTTTTTTTCGCTGCTTCTTCCATGCTGACAAGTTCCATTTTGCCGCCAGGAAAATAGTCATTTTGGATATCAATAAGAAGAAGGGCTTCTTTCATACAGCTAGTGAGTTTAGAATATTAATATTTTTTGCGGTTTATTATGACTAGGGTGTTTTTAAATTAATTTGATTCTACAATTGAAATCGGACTTACACTATACACAGTTAAAAACCCTTTCTATTTGGACTACAGATCTTTTCATGAAGAAAAGGACAGCCTGCAGCTCCATATAGAATTTTTGGAAGGCAAAAGATAAGACTTGTAGGGGTTTCAAGACTCAGGGAGAGAGATGAGAGACAGACTTTGATTACGGATTTTCCATAACTAAAGAGAAAAGAGAAATGTTTTAAGTATTGAATTTTACAGAAATTCATGGTGTTGGGCAGTTGATAGACCAAGAGAAATTTACATTCAATATCTGAGCAGTCCTGTAATAGATCGTATACGTGAGTTAGAGAAATTTGAGATATATTTCTCGTCCATGCAAGATAAACAACAGGCATGGAATGATTTACATAGACTGACTAATGATGAAAAACACTATGTTAGACAGTCTAAACCTATTATTCAACAACCCAAGCCTTTGCTTTATCAAACTCATCATTACTGAACACTCTCACTTGAGAGGGTATTATGAACTTTAATAAGTTAACTGAATCATTTATCCAGTGAACATCAGAAACAACTGCAATTTTCTCTAATGAAAGCGTATGCAATGTAACCTTTGTATCTTCTAAGTATGCATCGAGAGCATAATGCTCAAAGTCCTTTTTCAATTGATATAGCATACGAATTTTCTTGTGCCTTTGTAGTTTATCTTTCATCGCAGGAATTAGAACTGCATCATAGTCTTCTCCAGTAATTGTTCCGCTGCCAATAATACCTACAACATTGTCCGGTAGACCTTTCATAAGTTCCATCATATTATTATCTCCTAAATTAAACGCAAATTATTCTTACTCGCTAACCCAAGTCTTAGCCTCCTCGAATCTGTCATTAGTGAAGGCTTTTGCAGGCAAAGGCATTATGAATCCAAAGAGTTTAACAGATTAGTGATCCGGTGAATGTCAGAAACAATTGCCACCATTTCGAACGAAAACAGGTGCCATTATGCCTTTGCATCTTTCAGATATGAACTCTAAGCAAAGTGTATTATGCCTGAATAACTTGATAGAGCAAGCTAAATTTTCATATTTTTTAGTTTCTCTTTGAGAATTGGAATTAAAACTCTATCATAGTCTATTCCCACTACGCTCCCACTATATCCCACACCTATGACGTTATCTGGAAAAACCTGCATAATTTCAATCATTTTACTTGCCAGCATCGAATATAAAAAAATAAAATATATTGAATACAATTAATAGGTGCACAATTATAGTATATACCCAAAACTATAAAAGTACTTTTATATTTCAACACAATAAAATTATATAATTACCTAATTTACTATTTAAGATCTTTTGAAGAGGTTCATGATTAAAATAAACGCTTTCTGTTTTTGGGGGGCTTCAATTAGTTCTTTGTATTCCCTGAAAACATGTACTTTTTTGTTCCCTGTTTTTAGAGTAGATAGTCTCGGTTTGGGCTTTGTGTCATTGCTCTAACTAGTAAATCGTCATGCCTATTGACTTCCGATTACATAAAAGGCCACTAATATTCTCTTCTTGAGCGAGCTATGAGTTGGCAACATGGGGATTTTCTTAAATTAAATATATAGGGATCTTGTAACATCGGCATAATAACAAAAATTGAATAATTTTTAAGCCTGAATATGATAATTAAATATAATTTATATCTCTTAGATTATAGAAATGCCTATAGGGGGGTAAAATTGCTTAAATTAGGATATAAATTTGCACCTGAACAGTTTCCGCCTTCCGAGTTGCTGCAACAGGTAATAGCTGCTGAAAAGGCAGGTTTTGAGAGTATTGATGCAAGCGACCATTTCCATCCCTGGAGTGAAGAAGAACAGGCTTGCTTTATCTGGAGCTGGCCTGGTGCGGCAACTGCGAGAACTCAAAGTATCGAACTTGGGACAGGAAACGCTTCAGAAAGGGTTCTAACATTATCCAAATCATATAAGAAGTTACTGGAAACTTTATTTCTTGTTTAGTGCCTGAAATTTTGTAATAGAGAATTACTGCGAATTTATTATTAACGCAAGTTTTCTCTTTAACTTTAATGGCGTTGGACATATGACCTCAAGACCTCCAAATCTTCCAGCTCGGGAAACTCTAAAAGAGGTTTATCTAACCCTGTCCATGTTAAATGTTTGATCCATAAGGTGACCTGATTAGGATTGTCAGTCACTATGGAGCTAACTCCGTTTTAAATTTTTTATTTTGAGGGAATAAAGGGCATGCTTTTGCTCATCACTTTCAGCTTCTTAATTGTTGAGATGGTTGCCTGGGATTCTTTGTAAATCTTGTCTTCGTAATAACTTATTATCTCGTCAACCGGAGCCGTAAGAGAATAAATTTTCTTAGGCCGCCCTTTTCCAGGATCTTTTTCCGAACGCACACTTATCCAGGATTGCTTCTGCATTAACCTCATAACAATACTGACTTCTGGCTGCCTTAATCCAGTGCTTATTTCAATTTCACGGGTTGAAGCTTCGTCTACATTCATAAGATATGCCATGGTCGTAGCGACATTTCCTGACATTCCAACATTCTTTAACGTTTCAATAAATAAATGATCTTCTTCGTCCAACATTTTTACTTTGAATTCTTTCACGATAATCCCTCAATAGTTTCTATTTTTATGAATTATTTGTCAGCTTAAAGAATGCCTTTATAATTACTTGATAAAGTTTATAATACTTTATAAACCTTTTTAATATGTATATGTTTATATAATAAAACTGGGCTATTTCGACATTTTGAAAATAATAAAAATGCTTTTTATTTATTCTTAATTACTAGCAAACCTGAAAAACCCTCAGCAATCTCGTTACAAGGCTTAAAGCTGAGTCTTCAGTATCATGGAATCCTTCTCTTGCTTATTGGGGAAGGGTCAGAACCAAGTGTAGCTTCTTTTTTGTAACCCTCCATACACCAACTTGTCACGGCTTTTTTACATTGAAGCGGAGATTTATCGAACAGAACTTTATCTATTTCTGCACAGTTTGCAATGAACGAGTAAACAAACAATTTTCATAATACTCACAGTACATTCCTCCGGAAAACATCTTATGAAACCAAAAAACTACCAAGAAAAAAACGTATCACCCCAAAATCAATGTTAATGTATTTATACGAATTATCGCATATTAGTATTCCAATGGGGGTAACTATGGTAAGAGATGTTAATTGTGAGATTCAATGCCTTTCGTGTCGTGGATGGTTTCGCGCTCCTATTCAATTCGAAGATGCTAAATCATTTTTTGAATCAGGAACAGACGACAGCGTAGCACATTGTCCACATTGCGGAGAAATGACACGATATAAAATGGACAATATGCGATTTCAGGATGAAAATAAAAAAGGTAAGATTTTTTATGTAGAGGGACAGTATGCACATTAACTATCCCTTCCTTTTTGATCAATTTGAATAAATACATACGGTTCTGTTTCAAAAAATCCTGTTTAGCGATACAATGGAATAAAAATAAAACCAAAGATAGTAATATGCTGCCTAATTCCTTTAAATGTAAACATTATGAAGGAGAAATTATTTTTTAAATGTAAGGTGATACTTATAGGTTATCCGGAAAGTCAGTAATTCATGTTGAAAAGTCATAATAGGTCTATAATATCAGAGTATCCTTTCAGGTTTTGCATATTGCATAGTTTAAAAGTTATAGCAAGCAGCTACTTTTATAATAGCTTATTAATCAAAAAGCGAATTTAAAATATTAATACTTATTCTGAATTTATGCTACCTAAAATTGAATTAGTTGTTTAACAATCCTATTATATTCAATGATTTAAAATATGCTTTAACCTGCTTCCACTGAAACCATTTTTTTTCAGGCTTTGGATTTCCCTAAAACATAGCCATTAAGATTGAAAGGCTAGCCACTTTTGTCATTTTTCTTCATAGCATGTAAAGTACCCCTGGAAAACCCCAACTTTTTCCAATTAGGGTAAGAAGTTTTGAGGATTTTTTGCCTAATTCCTTGAAAATCTACCCTCTTAACCCCAAATTCAGGGCTAAAAAATCTAATTCTTTGGTTTTTTTACTGGTAATGGTAACTTTTAAGTCTCTAACAGTAAAACAGAACCCCAAGTTGTTTGTTTACTCCCATAATTTACAGGTTTGTTTTGCATAATAGTAAACTCGTTAGTTCTTTCTTTCCCCCTAAACCCTAAATCCAGAAAAGCGTTCAAAATTACTTTTTTCGACAGAAATGATAGATAGGAGAATTATTTTTTAATCTGCTTTGCAAGATTTGAAGCTGTTGAGTTGTTGTATTGTTGATACAAGTCCTCAGAACCTTTAGAAGGAATCTCTGCAATATTTATTAAATCTTTAAGTCTATTGCATGTTGTCTGTTGTTTGACCATTTTCAAATCCTCACTAATTGTTTCTCTTTCTTTTCTCTTAATACTTTCTGTAGATGTCCTGAAACTTTTACAATTATAATGGATGAACTTTTGTACTTTTACCACTGCGTTACATTCTCTTATTTTTTATATATGTTAAAAACAGTTAATAAAACACCTTAAAAGGTGCACCTTTTATTCTTCAATTATTTGAAACCCCTTCAGAATAACCCTTTAGAATAAAGGTTGTCTTTTTGTTGCTTCCATTTCCCCTACAAATGGTGCTCCATAATAGGTTTCTGTCACTATTAAAGAATCTCCAAGATAGTATAAATATCTAATTAATATATTATAAAAAATCTTGTATAGAATCCACTATTATTTTTTACAGAGAAGAATAAGTTAAAAATTTAGAAAATATATTCCATGCCTTTCTTCTGCGGATTCGGAATAAAGTATTTAAATAGGGTCAACAAATATTTCATAAGTGTTTGTAAAATTTATACTTTACATGGATTATAAGAAAAAACAGATCTTGTTTCCATAATAGAGCTTTAATATACATTTTATAAACTGACTATAATTTAGCGTATAAATCATTTAAATGCTCAAGGTTAAACTTCCGCACCAATTACCGAGAAATTATAGTTTAAAAATTCTAAGGGCTCTATAAGCCCTTAACGAGGTTGTGTAAAGTTTGTATGGATGAATAATTTAGAGACTTGGCTTGGCTGAAAAATTCCTATATTAAGTCTGGAGATTAGAATGAGAAATTCAACTCATTCTCAATATTTCAATCTCCAGTAAAAATCTCATTTATCTCAATTCTGCTTATTAAGCAGTTTCCTTATTCAAGATATAGGCAACCATTCCAGGAGTGAGTTTACTTTCTCTTGATACTTTTACCTCAATATCCTGGGCTGATTTGCCTTCTGTTTTCATATCTTTTATTTTTTCCAGCACTGTTGATGAAATCGTATAATATTCATTGATATCTTTTCTGTGACCCCAGACATCGCCTTCAATTAGCTGGATTCTTTGCATCTCAAGGAACATTTTCATGGATTCTGAGACTGTATTCATGTAAGATTTAGGTATCAGAATCGCCTCAATCTTCGGGCAGGTTTCAACAAGTCCGAAAATATCTTTATTTGATGGCCTGAAAGCTAGATGCACAATTTTCTCATTTGGATTTAATGTAAAGATTTCTTCTCTTGAACTGACTACTCGAATTTTCATACTGGTTCTTTTACCTCTTGTAATTTCTTTTAACTTTGTGATAGTATATACTAATCAGACTCTCTATATATATTTATTTCATTGAACTAACATTATTTCAATAGTATTCAGGTAATGCTGATTATATTAGATCTTAATACGAGTT
>CAZFNE010000207.1:0-6240 GCA_964520335.1 uncultured Methanosarcinales archaeon
CTTTGCCTTAAACTGTACATAATCAATGCATGTAAGCCCTTTTTTGAACTCAAACTTTATAATATCTCCATTTGAAATAAACATCTGGCACAGCTCTTTGCAAGCTATATTCTTGGAAGATTCAAGTGAGTTCCCATTTTCGGACCCCCCGGCTCCTCCGGTTCCTCCGGCTCCTCCGGTTCCTCCGGTTCCTCCGGCTCCTCCGGTTCCTCCGGCTCCTCCGGCTCCTCCGGTTCCTCCGGTTCCTCCGGTTCCTCCGGTTCCTCCGGCTCCTCCGGTTCCTCCGGCTCCTCCGGTTCCTCCGGTTCCTCCAGTTCCTCCGGTTCCTCCAGTTCCTCCGGTTCCTCCAGTTCCTCCGGTTCCTCCAGTTCCTCCAGTTCCTCCAGTTCCGGAATTTGATTCAATATTGATAATTGATTGTGCGAGTCCTACAATCCCTTTTCCCGGACTATACGCTCCTACACAGAGGTAATATTTCCCTTCAGGAAGCTCAAAGGCTGTAAGAGAGAGATTCTTTTGTCCTGCTTGGCCTACAGCTATACAGCCCTTTCCTTCCCCTATACAGTTTTGAACTCCTTTCTGAATATTGCTTCTATTGATATGTTCCCCTATTTCCGACCTGTAATTTGATCTATTAACAATCTTTAAATCATTAGTACTAAATTCTTTAGGATCGACTCCAAATTGCTCAAAGAGATTAAGATCATTTATTGTTATATTTGTTCCATTCTGTATTCCATTCGAATCGATTTTTACATCAAATTTGTATGCATCATCTCTAATGAGCGCTGCAGCATATATACAGTCTAAATCTTTGGGGGCATTTTTAAGATCTAGGCTTATATCGAGATCCTTTCCTTGTTTTATAGATTCATTCGTGGAAATAGCGAGTTGGTAATCAACTACGGCAAATCCTGTTGGAGAAATTATTGTCAAGTCCCCGTTTTCATTCTGTTGGAGCATAACTATGCAATATAGTCCTGCATTAAGAGGGCCAAGATTGTAATTTACCAAATCTCCTGTATTGTTAAGATTAGCAGTGTAGTTTCTATAATATCCATCCATGGATGTATGGAAAAATTTATTCATGCTCTGTGTATTTCCTACATTATAGGCCATTAATGCCCTGTTTGCAGAATCTGTAGTTATATTTAAAAGGAAGATCTCAATTGTTTCACCTTTAAGAGAAGATTCTCCAAAGAAAGAAATTGTCACATTTTCCCCAGGCAAATAAACAGGCCAGGTTTTATAAGCAGAGGCTGAAGGATACTGTACTGTATATGTTTCATTTTCGCTTTTATTCATAGATGCTGATATACTTCTATATTCGATAGACTTAGGTCCTGAATATGTAAAATTTACTTCTTTTGGTGACTGAATTGTCCTCGTTGAATTTGGACCAGCTAAAACAATCCAATTTCCTGACTCCGGACTATTTGTATGGTCGAGAAAATGAACATTCCTCTCGCTAAAATTTACACTACCTATAAAGTTTGAATTTTGCTCTCCATATTCATCTTCACAATCACATGCAATTGCAATTGCAGATGTCAATAGAAATATACTCAATGCAATTATTACTAAACTTTTTTTCAATTTCATACCTCCCACTTTCTTAACTTATTAACTATTTTTGTATCAAAACTAAATTTTTTATTTTTGTGTTTAGAAACATTTTATTTCTGTCTCATAAATGAGTATATAATCAGTATTAATGCTCCAACTCCAATCCCTGCAAGCAAATACAACTTATCTAAAATAAACCCAGAAGATTCAGATTTTTCAGCTGGATTTCCTGGTAAATTCTTTTGAGTGTTATTTGCGCTCAGATTTTTATTTGAATCTAAACTGTCAGAAGTAATATTTTGTACCTGAGTATTATTTAGATCCGCAGTTTTTGGCAAAGATTTATTTTCAGTTGGTAAGCTGGTATTAGAATCTATAGAAGCAGATTCAGGCAATTTGGACTCAGATGGTTTTTTGGGAGACAAATCTGGAGAAGTGTTTGAATTTTCCTTAGATAGGATAGTTACTGTCTTAGAAGTATCTCCAACTTTTATCTGAAAGTCCCCTGAAGGCACTGATTTTGTATTATATGCATATTCAAAGTTGCCCTCTGAGTCAGCTTCAATTCCTTGAAAAGCTGTAATTTTTAGGTATACATTTGAAACTCCTTCTTTTGCGTCTCCGTCAATCTTTATTCTGTAAGTTCCTTCCGGAACACTTGATTGAGAGACTGTTACAATGTCTCCGGAGGCTTCTGAACTCTTAGTTATCCAGATTACCATTTTCGCTCTTACGTTGAGATTTTTAGCGCCAGTAGCGTCTACTTTAAAAAAATTATTTAAGCCTCCAGGAATTTTTACATCTTCCAATATATATTCAAACTTTCCCTCTGAAACGGGTACGGTCTTCTCAAAATTTACGAATATATCAACTTTATCACCTGGAGCTGCATTCCCTTTTAACTGGATAATGTCCCCAGGTAAAGGTTCTTTAGGGGAAAAATCCCAGTTATTTACAGATGCTACAGCGGGGGAAACCAGCACTGAAATCAAAATTAGAAAGGAAGTAACTACAAAAGTAAAGTTTTTCCTTTTCTTCTGAAAACCAATTAATTCATGCACGGGAATTACTCCTTATTAGAATAAATCTAATTATAGATTGTAACTTAACTTTGAATAAATTTTATAAATCGAAAGTTGAGGTTTATTACTACGTTTATATCATCGACTTTTTGTGTAAAGATTCGGATAACATTTGTTAAATCTTTAAACTCCTTTTTTCATTTCTTTCCTCATATCATGATAATTTAGTGTGAAGACAAACTCTATCTATGAAATTTTTATTTTTTTGACTTTTCCTCTTTGAAATTATTTTATATAACGAATACTGATTACATACAAAATAAATAAATTAATAAGAAAAGTACTTGTTTATATTACTTTCTAATCTTTTTTAAAGCTTGTCCTATGAAAAGTGCATAATAATACTTTTTTTAAACGAAAGAAGGAGATATGGAAGGTTTTTACATTAATAATTTTAGAAAAAAAGGTTTGTTAACTATTTAATTTTTTATAGGATAGAATAAAGTTAACTTAGGAAAAAACTTTTATAGTTTTGGGGCTTCTTATGTAATAACTTAGTAATGTGCCATATACATTTGTCGCATTAAAGGGGGAATTAGTACGCTTTTAAGCATTATTTCTTCAAGTACAATATCGATGATTACAAGTCCTGGGCTTCCAGAATATGGGGTCGCAGCAGTTGTTGGGCTTATAGTTCTTCTTTCTCTAAAAGAAGTTCTTTCAGCGTCCGAATACGGGAATAAATCTTTAAATAGTTCTTTTAATTTGGCTATCCTGCCTCTGTTTGTTTGCTTTATATGCATTACCGTTTTTGCAGCAGCAACAGTAGTCTAAATAATTAGTTTAACAGTCTTAAAAACCTTTAAAATATTAAAAATTTTTAAATTTATTAATTCTTTTTTTCTTTATTTTTTACTTTATAAATGTAATTTTTTATGTTTTCATATTAATTTGTAAATATACTGAGGCAGTTTTAAAAAGTTCTAGAACAACTAATTTTGATATAATTTTTTGAGTGATTTTTTTAGATAAACTACATTCAAATTTTGCTCAAATTGTTGTAATTGTTGTAATTGTTGTATATCTTAATAAACTGTCCTTTTTGGATTGATCATTAAAGATTATTTATCCTAATTTCTGGTCGAGTAATTTATACTTTTAAAGTAAAGATAATTTAAAATGCGTAAAATATATTTGGGTTAGGCATTAGCAAAGAAATTTTTTTGACCTTAGGGTTTGTATTTTATCTAAATGTATATGGTATCTATAGAAAATCCGTATATTGAGAAACTAATTGAAGTATTATGTAATTTGAAAAAGTAAGCCTAAAATATTGTCTCGAAATATTTGGAAGAAATATGTCATGTTTTGCAACAATCTATAGGTGCTTTGCAGCAATTTGTCTTCAAGATCTAGACTCGAAACATTTAATGTTTCAGACAACAATTCCATCTGAAATCTTTGTTTAATAGAATAAGCGAAGCTTAATAGTTTTTTACTAGGGAGATTAAACCTCTTTTCAAAGAAATGTAAGGCGTTTAAATTCATTAATTAAAATTAAACCTAAACTTTACAGGTTTAATTTATAAAACGTACTTGTAAAGTCTTTAATCCTTAGTTAATAAGAAAAAGAATTAAAAAATCTTTAGTTTGAGAATAAATTTAAGAGGCACCTATTAAAGAAGTATTTTATTTAAATACAAACTTTTATTGACGTAAAAAATGATTTTAGTATTCTTTGAATTTCATCGATATATAAGGAATTAAAAGATTCGGCAGATTAGAACTACTTCTTTGTTTGGATAGTTCTTGAGAAATTTCTAAAATTCATCCTCTCTATTTACATTAACCTCTATAACAGAGGGTGGCCAATGTTACACTGTGCTATAAAAACATGAAAATATATGTTATAAGGTGATTTTATTAAAACCATCAGAAAAAAGATGTAGAATGCTGACATTATTTACTGAAACAGATTGCTAAATTTATTTTGATAATTGCCTCAGTACAGTTTTCAGGCATAACGTAAAAGCTATGCGCGAGCGACTTAAATAAAACAAATAGACCTGTTTTTTATCTTTTATAGAATAACGATATACCATGTATTCTTTAGACGGAAAAACATATCCAAATGTAATGCGGAGCCTATTGAGATTTCCGTTAACTTGTTTTAAACTTATAAGACTCTTAATTTCAGGCTCGTGGCAATTCTTTATCGAATTACCTTCTACTTTTCCTTTAAACATATCCTTAAACTCTATATTTATATTAATAGGCTGAAGTTTGCTAACTATATCTTCTGGTATAAAAGCGCCAAAATAGTTATTAGCAATATAAAGGCCACGGTAAATTGGTTCTTCTATCCCATAATCTTTTGAGCTTTGCAAAAGGTAGTTCCAATTGATTATTTCTTTGTAATATTTTGTGAGTTCAGCAATATCACAATAATCTCTAAGGGATTTCGCTGGTGGTGCAGTAGTTGTACTAAGATGTTTATCTAAATGAAGGCAAAGATGCTGCAATAAATTCTCAGGGCCAAAAGTCAGTGTTTCAATACCAACTATCTCTACTGACTTAGCATTACCCCAAAATTCGTAAACGTTAACTTTATGATGGCTGAGGGGTGGTTGAATATTCCAATGGATTTCAACAACAATTTTTTTAGCTTCATTTATAAATTGCAATTCTTCTTCCAGTGCTGTTATAAATTGTTCATGTGATTTTGTTGGAAAAACGATTTTATTGAAGTACATTAACTTACCTAATTCTTTTTTAGCTTTTTGCAAATCATCTGCATTTATAAGTAAATCGATATCGTTCATTGATCTTAACCCAATGTTCTTATACACTACTTCTGCTAGAAAGGCTCCTTTCATAACTATAGTGTCAATATCTGCTTCTTTGAAAGCATTAAGAATCTTACTTAATTCATTATAAAATCGTAAATTCCGAGCAAGATTATTATAATACGTTTTTAGTAGAATTTGCATGACCTCAGGTGGAATGTTTTTACTAACACTGATTTCTCTCAAGTTCCAATAAACTAATGGAGAAATCCCCTGCCTTAAAGAATATTCTAACACAAAATTCCAATCTAATCCATAGCTCAAAATTTTCTCAATTTTATATTTAATTTCATCACTTATTTTTAACCTCGAACAATATAACAGGAGTTTTTCTTCAGCTGATAAACTCAAATAATCCATAGTAATTCAACCATAATAAGTACTCTCTTTTAGGTCTAATCCAACTTGTTAGCGGTATAAATTTCTTAAAAGTAAACTAGAAAGAATTTAAATTATTAATATCTTAATCAGAAAATATTTAACAGAATACTCCGATAGAAATTTTAATAGTTTAAGTTAAATTGATATTTCAACTTCAGTGTATAAATTTTTATTATCGGTTAAGAAGTCTAGTAACCGACTGTATGTATTCCCTAGAGAAATAATTATAAAAGTATTAATGGGACTTTGTTTTTTTAGATTTCTTAGTTATCAGAAGAGTTAAAATCCTATTCCTATAGTGTGATAATATGAGATAATCCCAAAAAGAAAAACATTGACAAAACCGTGGAGTACTGCTACAAATGGTAAACTTTTTGTTTTGTAGAATAAGAAACCCATTATAAACCCTACAAAACCTGTATAAA
>CAZFNE010000208.1:0-6164 GCA_964520335.1 uncultured Methanosarcinales archaeon
AAATAAGTTCACCGATATATTCAATCCCTTAAGATTTTTATAAGACTATTAAAAGGAAAAAAATTCTGGACTTGTCTTGTCAGGGATTATGATTGACTCAGTAACTACAATTGAAGAAAAGTTAAAGAAAAAGATATTATAGCTACTGGAAAAATCCAGGCAGCTAATTATCTGACGCCATTATAACCGATTTATAACCGATTTTCTTTTTAAGTGGCTTTTCCGTTCTTGCAGAAGTACATAGAAGGAGTGCTGTTTCCGAGGTTATATTCCTTCCAGACTGCACAGGTGTAGCAAATGCACTGCTGATCAAGATCAAGGTCCTGGCATGTGGCTTTACCTGTTGAACAATATACTCCAGGAACGTTTTGAGGTTCAGGAAGCTTTCCTTCTCCTGCACTTTCCAATCCTTTTACAAGGCTATCGAGTTTATCCATTGCGCATTTGCTGGAAGCCTGGACAGGGCACTTTGGACACATACACTTTTTGATATTTTCCATAGTATACGGAACTTTAGAATTTTCGTTCATATTTATATTATCCCCAAAAAATATAATTAAAATATATTCATTCCATATTTTAAATTCAGAGCATAAAAGCCTTTTATTTGAAATTCATTGTTACTGTTTATTCAGTCTCCAGCTCAATCTTCGGTTCAGCCTATAAAACCCTGCTACATGCATTTATTATACCGGGATGAAATATTTACAAATAGATCATAGCTATTTATCATATCGGTTTATCATACCAATTATACAAATATTATATATCTGTTCACTTAAATTGTAAAATGGTCAAGTTTTATCGTCGAATATTATTGAATATAGAGAAGTGGGGAAGAAAATGAATTTTGAAACTAATGTAGTTGGAACTATTCAGAGAACGCCTGATATTAAAAGTATAAGATTTGAAAAACCTCAGGAATTCACTTATTTTGCGGGGCAGTATATATTCGTAACTCTGAAAAATGGGCCTGAGGAGATGACAAAACATTTTACATTATCCAGCAGCCCTACAGAAAATTTTATTGAAATAACAAAGAGGCTTACAGGGCATACCTTCTCAAATGCCTTAGCAAACATAAATCCAGGGGATAAAGTTTCCATGAACGGAGCTTTTGGGGATTTTACCTTTCAAGTTGAACAGGGCGAACATAAGAAAATCGGCATGCTTTCAGGAGGTATAGGTATAACTCCATTAAGAAGCATGATCAAATATTCAATCGACAGAGGGTTAAATTTTGACATAATCCTTCTTTACTCTAATAGACATGAAAATGACATCGCTTTCAAGGATGAACTGGAAAATCTTCAGATTAAGAATCCAAATATAAAAGTAGTTGAGACGGTTACTAAACCCGGGCCGGAGTGGAAAGGCGTTTCAGGCAGAATTGACACGGAAATGGTCAAAAAATTCATGCCGGATTATCTCGAACGCACATTCTACGTAAGCGGCCCACAGAAAATGGTAGATACAATGGTCTCTCTTTTAAAGGAGCTGGAAGTTCCGGAGGAACATATAAAGATAGAATACTTCCCCGGATATGAATAATTTGAAAGAAAAAATCCACAAAATGAAATAAGGCCTAAAGCCGTGGTCTAAAGTTCTTATCTAGAGACCCTATTAAAAGAATTAAAATTAATTAGATTTTTGAGACATTCAATTTTATTTTTTTATGACTCCGTAGATCTGAAATGAAACAAATTTATAAGGCTGAATAAGGGAAGAAAAGGCAAGAAAAAGTAAGTACAAATTTTCTATTGATAGGAAAAAATTTCAGTGCAAAGGGTGCGATTCAAACTTACGAATTCTACGAAACCAGGTTCTAGATTTATTGTTTTGACCGGTTGAGTGACTGACACAAATTCACTTTTAAATAAAACACAGTCCTCATGTTAAACTCAAAACTCTTTTTATCAAACTAACTTTCATGACTCTGCTCCTGATTATTCCTTCTCTGTTACCGCAAATTTTACGGTGAATTCTGTTCCATTACTCCTTTTAATTTCAACTTTGCCATTTAATTGATCTGCAAGGGAAGTTACGAGTTGAAGCCCCAAACTATCGAGATTTTCAATGTCTATGTTTTTAGGAATGCCTACTCCATTGTCAGAGACGGACAGAATGTAAGCGTTACTCATATAGCCTTCGTTTTTAGATTTTATGTTTTCATCTCTAAGGAGACTAATTTTGATTTTCCCTTTACCCCTCCCTTGAAATGCATATTTAAAGGAATTGGAGACAAGTTCATTAATTATCATTCCTAAAGGAATCGCTGTGTCAGTATCAAAAAAGATGTTTTCCTCCAGATCCAGGTCTAAGCTGATATCCTTATTGCCGACCCTGTATGTCAGAATAAGATTTTCAGCAAGTTTTCCGATATAGGAAGAAAAGTCCAGTTTATCGGTTTCTCCGCCCCTATATAACTCTTCATGAATCAGAGCCATAGAAAGCACTCTGTCCTGGCTCTCCTGGAAAGCATGCAGCAATTCTGAAATACTGATATCAGTCCTGCTTTTTAACTTTTCAGCTTGAAGATCCAACAACGCGGAGATTATCTGCAAGTTATTTTTGATCCTGTGATGAATTTCCTTTTTACGGGCAATCTCATATTTTGCAAGAGTTTCTCCTGCTTGTTTTCTTTCGGTTATGTCGTAAATTACACCCTGATAGATTATTTTTCCATTCTCACCAGGAATTTTCTGACAGGTTTCTTGGACCCATTTTGTTTTTCCTTTCCGATTTTTTATCCTGAATTCCCTTTCTATAGTATAGTTATCAGTAGAAGCTCTGAGTTTTATTTCGTCATTGTGTATGATAGGCAGGTACTCGGGTTCTATAATTTTTTTCCAGGGGATTTCAGCCATGAACTCTTCTTCGCTGTACCCTGTAATCTCCTCCACGGCTCCATGAAGAAATTGCGGAATAAAGTTTTCATCTGCCTGATAAACAATCCCCCTGAAATTCTCTACAAATGAGCGATACTTTCTTTCGCTCATTTCCAACCTTTCCTGGGACAGCTTCCTTTCGGTAATATCTTTAATCGTACCAAGAACTCTGTTTACTTTGCCCTTTTCGTCTTTCAGGCAGACCCCATGATCTTCAACAAAAATGTAATTCCCATTACTTTTTCTGATTCGGTATTCTGAGCGATAATTGCCCCCATATTTCATGTACTTTTTGATTTTATTTTGCAGTTTATCTAAATCTTCGGGATGAACACGGCTTTTCCTGGAAAGAGTCATGTTTCGAAATTTTTCAGGATCATAGCCTGTAAATTCTTTAATATTGCCCGCCCAGCAAACATCATTCTTCTCTACATCATAATCGTATACAATCTGTCCTGTCTGTTCAGCTACTATACGATATCTTTCTTCACTTAACTTAAGCGCCTGTTCGGCTCTTTTAATCTCGGTTAAGTCAAAATGTGTGCCTACAATCCGGAAAATCTTCCCATCTGACTCTCTTCTTACAGGATAGCCTCGCGATAAGATGCTGAGGTAATGGCCATCCTTATGCCGCAAGCGAAACTCCAAATCAAAGTTTCGTTCACCCCTCATAACTGCATCGACAATCTGGAGAGACCGCTCTTTATCATCAGGGTGTAGCAGGCGCAGCCAGGCGCTTAGGTAGTGCTCGATCTCATCCTCCGAATAGCCAAGCATCTCTTTATACCGTGAAGAGTACCAGACCTCGTCGGTCTCTATGTTCCAGTCCCAGACACCTTCTTGGGCAGCTTTGACTGCAAGGTTGAAACGCTCCTCACTCTCCTTCAAGGCTTCCTCTGCTTTCTTGAGCTCCGTAATATCCTGAACTATGGCTACACCGCCAAGAATAGTGCCATTTGAGATCTTTATTGGTGCTGAAGAAACAAGCTGAATGCCACGCGTTCCATCAAAACGCTCAAAATCTACGACTCTTTCAAAGTGGGTTTCGCCTTGAATTGCCCGGACCAGGGGCATATCTTCAGCAGCAATACGTTCCCCTGTTTCCGACCACCAGGCTTTGTATGTATTATATTCATCAACTTTCTTAGAAAAGGGGATTTTACCTCCCCAGATTTTGCTTGCAACAGTATTCGAAAAAATCAACTTTCCTGTTGCATCTGCAATCCACAAACCTACAGGCAGGGAGTCAATAATAGCCTGAAGGTAAGCACGTTGCTCGTCTATATTCTGAAGAAGCTGGTTTCTTTCCTCCTCGGCCTGCTGACGTTCGGTAACATCCTGAACTGTTCCTATTATTTGAATAGGCTTGCTCTCTTCATTAAAAATGACTTCAGAGTGCCCATGGATTATTCGTATTTCTCCATCAGCTGAAACTATTCTGACTTCTATCAAAATATTGGGCTTTTCCCCTTTTAAAGCCTCATGATGGGCATTATGTAAATATTCTCGATCATCTGGATGTATGTAATTTAGAATTTTATCGAAAGAAAGATCTTCTTGAGATTTAAGTCCAAAAATCCGATACATTTCATCAGACCAAGATATTTTGTCAGTTAGAAGATCCCATTTCCAACTCCCAATATGAGCCATTCTTTGAGCTTCAGCAAGACCTTTTTCACTCTCTTTCAACGATTTGTAGGCGTTTTCAAGCTCTGATGTACGTTCTTTAATTAGGTTTTCTAGATTATCTAGTGTTTCTTTCAACTTAGTTTCTGCTTCTTTTCTCTCAGTTATGTCAATAAATGAACCCACACTGCCGCGCACATTACCTTCGGGACCGTGAAGTGGATTCGCCGAGCCTAGAATTGTTCGATATTTTCCGCTCGGCAGCAACACATCTATCTCTTCGTTCCGCACGTCGATATTCTTAGAGGCAGCTTGTTGCATTGGCAATTCATCTGCGGATAACTCGTAACTTTTTCTAAAGAAATGTCTTACAGATGTAATATTCGCCGAGACATTCTCCCCCGATTTAGCTTCATATAACTCATTGGCCTTTCTATTGCCAGTAATATTGTGACATTTTGGATCATGAGCAATAAATATAGCAGCAGGTGCAATTTCCATCACTGTTTCTAGCTCTTCAACTCGCTGACGAGTTTGCTCTTCCATCTGTTTACGTTCAGTAATATCCTCAAACAGCGTATATACCTGGAATGGTTTATCTTCTCCAGAACGGAAAATAGGCACAGCACTTATGTTGATCCAGCGACAACATTTTTCCCTAGGATTGTAAACTCCCATTACTACATCTTGTACTTTCTGCCCTGTATGCAAAGATACCATAGCTGGATGCTCAAGGCCTGGAAATTTCGAGCCGTCCTTCCGGATTGTGTGGTGCTCTTCGTCAACGGATGAACTGCCCAAAAACTCACCTGGTGTTTTTCCAAGGATCCTCTCGGCTGCAGGATTCATGGAAATAATCTTACCATTAGCGTCCTGGTAGACCACACCTTGAAGCATGGTCTCAAATAAAAGTCGATAATTCTGCTCAGACTGAAAAAGGACTTTCTCTGCCCGTTTGCGTTCTCTTGTGTCTGAGCCTTGGGTTGTAGCTGCCATCAGACTGCATTTTTCCTCGTTATCCTGAATCTTTTCTTCACGTTCTCTCTGTTCAGTTATAACGAATCCAGAGATATTCACGCATTCTTTTTGGGGTAAAGGAGAAAAAACAACTAAGTATACTTTATTTCCTACTTTAACTTCCAATTTTTCGGGGCTGTTTAGGGAAACCACTCTTTGAACGAGATCTATAATATTTGAAGGCAGGTTCCCCCCATTTCTCACTCCCCACTCATGCAATAGAGTCTCTGCTGCTTTGTTTGAGTAATTAATAATTCCCTCCTTTGTGACACTGAGTAAAGGATTGGGAGATTTTGTAAGAAATTGCCCCATAGCTGTGTCACTTCCTCTTTAGACTTCCCTCTTTGATGAGATATACCCCCTTAACTACGTCGTTGAACAACCACAGAAAAAAAGAAATTTTTTCTTTATACGGTATAATAGGGGCTGTATATAAAGTATTTTATATTAATACAAATTAACTGTGAAAATAATAATTAATCAATTTTAAATTTATAAAGTATATGAGGCTTAGAATAAATAACTTCCTTGTAAGTATGAAATTTTAACCTTAGTCTTAACCATACTATTCATAATGATACTATAGTCACCTCTACATATAATGCAACATTATTATATTAGAGATTCATATAT
>CAZFNE010000209.1:0-1780 GCA_964520335.1 uncultured Methanosarcinales archaeon
CATTATTAAAAAATCGAAAACACCAGTACAGGCTATCCAGTAAACATAGAAAAAGAGTTAAAAGATTTAAGTAATTTTAGCTAATCGAGTAATTCTAGATTAAATTCCAGCTTAATTTAGTTAAAATCAGGCAGTAAGATCAAGGCGAACATCGATTACGGAATCTTCATTTGCCTCAATTTTTGAGATTGTTAGCAAATTCCCTTTTCTTTCCAGCAACGTAGCCTTTGTGACCTGAACCTGATGACCATCCAACTGTTTTTTATTATTGTTTTTATGTACAACCAGAAGTTTCTGGCCCATTTCAGCCCCTTCTCCTATCCTGGAGACAATATTTCGTATAACCTGTTCGAAATCAGAATAAATTAAAATTTCCGACTTATTTGCAACCTTTTTAATTATGCCAATAGGTTCCAGATTAAGGTGCATATCAGTTTTCCTTCTTTACCTGTATACACAAGTAATCAAATTAATCAGATAATACTAACTCTGAGTAATAATAATTTGCGATTCACGATATCTAATTCATTATATTTATAATGATTTTGATATCAAACATTCACCCCTAGTACAGAATAACCAATATATATACTTTGCTAAAACAGGGAGGAGAGCCTCGAAAGGAGGAGAAGATGTATGAATAATATAGGTAAGATTAATATTTATTACTAATATAATGAAAATAAATAAGGATAAAGTTGAACTTAAATCCTGAAAATCAGAATTACTTACTTAAAAATTATCTAAGATCTCTTTCTTTAATTTTGTACCGTAAAACTAAAATTTCCCTTATGAAAAGGCGCGTTTCAAATAACCTATATATATGTTTATATTAAAAATTATATTTAATCTTTGAAAATTTTAGAAATTTAAAAACATAAGCTAACATGTAAATAGGTAAATAAAATCTTTGTTCATATAGAAAAAAATAATGAAAAAATAGAATTTGAAGTAAGGCTAAAATTTATGGTTAATAAAATATTTAACTGAGATTTAATGATATTTTCTGCGATTGAATTCGTAAATTGCATTATCGACTTTACTTGAGAGTTCACTCAATCTTTCTTCAATTTTCGCTCCGGAACTTTCCATATTAACCTTAAGGGTACGGTCTTTTGCCTCTATCCTATCTTCGAATTCCTGAAGCTTATTATTAATAGAAATGAGCATAACAGCCAGCGTACCAACAAGAACCATAACCGAAAGGATAATCAGCGGATTTGTGGGTTCAGGTTTAAACCTTCTAAGCCATTCGAATGACAGAAGGAAAGAGGATAGAACCATCACCACAAGAAATACAGTATCTCTAGTCTCCATCTTATACCTCTAACTTGCCTGTAAAACTTCTTAAATGTCACGATTTTTGTGTAGTTACAGTTTCCAAAATGATCAGGGAAATACTTTCATTAAAGATCAGCTTAAAAGTTAATACATTACATTGGGGGCTTAGTATGTTGAAATTAAAGGGCCTGCAAAAAGGTCCAGTCATAATCAAGTGGTTAATACTTAAATCCGGATCTTAATATGGAATTATTTGCTCTCTATAGGATACTTTAATTAATAGGCTAGGAAAAGCCCGGAAGAGCTTTTAACTAAGGCCGAGCAAGAAGTTTAATATGTAACTGATGCATCAGCGCAATATAAAAAAGTTTCTAATCGATTTTGGGAAGCGTTTAGAAACGGGATAAGCAATCTTGCTCTAACTAAAGGAAGTCACCTAAGAAAGGTCAAAAGTTTTTATCAAGCATTATTTAGATTTTTGTGCTGCCTTGAGCAGAAA
>CAZFNE010000209.1:1880-6163 GCA_964520335.1 uncultured Methanosarcinales archaeon
AAAAGAAGAAATACAAAGATATTTTCTTTATTTATTCTTTGTTTAATACAATGCTTATTATTATAAACTTTAGAAAAATAAATTACCATAGTAAGTTTCAAGTAAAGAAGTTGCTGTAGTAAAATGTTGATTTCCAGATTCTGCGTATGTTTTAGCGGATCGCATTGAACTTAAATATGTATCCTTATCCCCTTTATTATACGCTTCAACTGCACCAGTTATAAGTACTGATGCTGTATTAATTTCCACTAACCCCTGATTATATTCGTCCTTTGTAGCTTGCAATTCAGGAGAAACTTTATAACTATTACTATGTTGCAAAGCCTCAGTTGTACTTTGGCATAGGTTTTTGGCGTATTTACCTATTTTATGCATGCCGACAGTGTCGGGATTAGAACATGCATACCGAACATTATTTATATCGACTATCAGAGTCCCGTTAGGGTTCGTATCGCTTATAACTACATCTATCCACTGAAAATCATTGTATGCAGTGTCTGTGGCAGTTGTAGTTTGAGAGGGTTGCTGTAAATTGTCCTGAACATAAGACGATTCGCCAGCAGACGAAAGATTAGTGCCCCAATTACTAGATTCTATACATCCTGCAATTGATATAATTAGCAAAGAAAAAATTAAAGCAAGAATATATTTTTTCATAAAGACATCCATTCAGCTTGTTATTGCATCGTATTAAACAGTAAATATTAGAGGATAGCTTATCCATTTTTGTTTATTTCAAATGTACTTTATTAACTTGGTTATGCTGGAATTATATGAACTAAACAATGATAAAACAGAGTAAGCACACCTAATCGGATAAATTGGCATACTCAAAAAAAGAAAAATCTTAGTAAAATACATGGGAGTTTAGGAAGAATAATTAAAAACAGCTAATGCAACCCCCTCTTTTAACGATTACCCCAACCCTAAAGGTTTTATCTTGAGGTGTTGTTTTTTCTGATGGGCGTTTATGTACTGCATTCACCTGCTGGTATCCATTTTTTACAGCTTTAATTGTCCATACATGAGTTCCGGAGGCCCCAAGAGCTCCCGAAGAACCTGGGGTGTATTCGTCGCTCACCAACTTAAGTCCCTTGCTCAGGTGAAGCTGCCAGGAATATCCCGTGCTTGGGTTTTCAGTAAGCTTCAGGGAAAAAGTTTGCCCTTTTTGTAGAGTTATGAACTTACCGTTGTCAGCATCGGTGATTGCTTTATTTTGATTCTGATTTTCTGAAGAAGATGATGTACATAGAGCTGTTGGAATTGACGCCAGAATAAAACATATCAGCAGAATTAATAATACTAAAATTCCTGATCGTATTTTTGACATATAAATGCCTCACTCAATATTTTTTTAATTAGGAAATAAAATGCATAAATGCCAGTCGTTTAATGGGTAAATATTATTTAAAGAGATAAATATTCACCAATTACATCCCGAAATCAAGCATATTAATAGACTACTTTTTCCTATATAAATAATATCTTTCTAATTAAAAAAGAATTATTCTATTTATAATCTGTATATAAATTATATATTTAGCAAACCAGGCTAATATTAATTAGCCTCTAAGAAGATTCTATTTTGTCCTCTATTTTTGCCCAATAAAGATTATGAAAAAGAATCATAGCCAGTAAATATATAAAGGAATAAACAGGCATATGTTAAGAATTGAGGAGTTTAGCACTTGAGTTCAAGCGAACAAACGATTAAAGACTATTTACCCATTTTTTTAATGGCCGGATTAATCTTAATAGTACAGATACTTGCCCTATTTTTATCCGCGCCCATGGAAGTTAGTGGAATGCAAACTTTTGAGGATCCCACCAATATATCCAATTCAATTTATTATATAATAATGATTCTGGGGTTTACTCTCTTTGTTTTAATTGCAATAAAGAAAAATATTAAATGGATTATAAGTCTGGTTATATATTTTGCAATAGTAAGTACATTATACTACGTATTTTTAGCCCTTTTCAGTCTCATTCCAACACTTTCAGACTTTGCAGTCATTGCTTCACTTCTGATATCTGTAGGAATGACAGTTTTGCTCTACAAATACCCGGAATGGTATGTAATTAATATAATAGGGGTTTGTATTGCAGGAGGAGTCAGTGCCCTGATAGGGATCTCACTTTCGGTTATCCCTGTAGTTATCCTTTTACTGCTTCTTGCAATCTATGATGCTATCTCAGTTTATAAGACAAAACATATGATAGCTATGGCTGAAGGGATAATGGACCTCAAACTCCCTATTCTTTTTGTAATTCCAAAACACTCCAGTTACTCTTTTTTGAAGGAAAATTTCAAAGAAGGAGAACAGCGTGAAGCTTTTTTTATGGGGCTTGGGGACGCGGTCATGCCCACTTTACTTGTTGTCTCTGCAAATGTTTTCATGCAAAATGGAGGAGGAATTTCATATCCGGTAGTCGGGGCTGTTCTTGGAACCCTTGCAGGATACCTTGTGCTTGCCATGCTTGTGATGAAGGGAAAACCTCAGGCCGGGCTTCCCTTTTTGAATTCAGGAGTGATTCTGGGCTTTTTTGCAGGAGTTTTACTTTCAGGAGCATCATTAACATAAAAATTATCCAGATTTTTCCCCTTTAAATTATTTACAGATATAGAGTTATTTTTAATATAGTTCAGAGTTATTTTTAATATATTTCTAATTTCTTTTAATTTTTTTAGTATTATATTTCCTTTACACAAAGATTTTTTTATTTTACAGCTTATCATCTCATATGTCCAAAAGAATTGCAGTGGTCTTTGATAGTGCTGGGACACTTTTGCATATGTACAGGGTTGCCAAAGAAGCCAGTACAGGGCATATTCTAGAAAATATAGAGAGCACTGCTATTGTCTCAAGAAAAATGGGTTGCGGGCTTGTAGCTCTTAACACTGAAAATGAGATAATTATGTGTTCAAGAAGGGATATGCCTCTATTCGATTTTATAAGGGAATACAGAGTTTCTATAGGAATAAGCTGTTCAAAAGGAAAATTTACCCCGGATCTTGCATGTGAAGTTATAAAAGCAAATTTTACTCTTATGGGAGATGTTCATGACGTGGTCCAGGCAGTTGTCTCCCGCTGTCCTAAAAGTATTTATCTTGCAGCAGGTTTGATAGTAGACTCTGAGGCAAGAAAGATCCCCTACGTACTTAGCACAGGTGGACAGGTCTTCAGCAAGACGTTGCAAACAATACAGTCCCTCTATGCTATGAATACTGACATATATATTGCATCTGGAGATAGAATGGCGGCCCTGGTCCGGCTTGCAGAATTACTGAACATCCCCAGGGAAAGAATTTTCGCTTTTGCAGACCCTTTTATAAAAGAGCAAATAGTGCTTGACCTTAAAAGCAGATATGACAAGGTAGTTATGGTAGGAGACGGAATTAACGATATCCTGGCACTCAGGGCAGCAGACATAGGGATAATGACTATACAGCAGGGAGATGAAAGGCCCGAGGAACTCAGGAATGCGGCAGATATTGTACTTGATGATATTATAAAAGTTGTTGACGTTGTGAAAGGGTTGAATTGACAGTTTGAATGTAACTAATATAATAAAAAAAGATTAATATAATAAATACAATCAATAATAACCCGCCAAATAGCCTATTGATCCTGAAACAAGATGTTAACAGTGAAAAAATAATGCGTTATGTTTATGTAATGTTTATCCTTATCTAATTGTTGCTCTAATGTATGAAATCTATTATTACCCCATACATATTTACTTAAGCTAATTGTTTTTTACGTTTAACTATGTCCAGGCAGGCAAGAGTAGCCAGAAATTTGTTGCAGCTCATAATGTGGAGGAAAATTCATGCCAGTATTTATTGAGGTTAAAAACCTGACCGTAGACTTCGATGGTCTTAAAGCGCTGAAAAATGTGAATTTAACTATTAATGAAGGGGAAATAGTCGGAGTTCTGGGAAAAAGTGGATCTGGAAAGACAATCCTGATGCACGTATTACGCGGCACCGAATCTTTTGAAAATATATCCGGGGAGGTTATTTATCATCTGGCCCGTTGTGAAAAATGCGGATACATAGAACGCCCAAGCAAAGTAGGCCAGAAATGCCCTGTATGCGGAGAGGAACTCGAAGCTTTTGAAGCAGACTTTATAAAACTTTCCCGCTACGATCCTGTAAGAAAAGATATTACCAAAAGAATTGCAATTATGCTCCAGCGTACTTTTGCTCTTTATGGAGACGAAAGAGTTCTTGTAAACGTTATAAATTCCCTGAATGAAATTGGGTATAAAGGGCATGA
>CAZFNE010000210.1:0-6148 GCA_964520335.1 uncultured Methanosarcinales archaeon
TTCAGAATTATACCTACATAATTTTATGCTTTTATTTATAGGTTAAAACTTGAAGAAAATAAAGTATTATAGAAGGCCCATAGAGTAATAAGTTTAAAAATAAAATTTATATTTGAGATTATATATGATCTAGATAATTAGAAAAGTTTGATAATTTTAAAAAGAATTGCTGCACCAAAGACGAATAATAAAGGTATAATTCCCATATTTAAAGAAACCTTTATATCGTCTCTCCAGAGCCTCGAAATTGGGAAGAAGTCTCTGAACAAAAGTAGTAAAATCAAAACACCTGTAGCTACAGATACACTGTCTGGTATTCCAGGTAATGTTGTTAAAAGCATACCTGAAGATTCTGAACTTGAAGAAATTAAACTTATAAGCGTATTTAAAACTCCTTGAGTTAGTCCGCAGATTTAAGAAACAGATATGCAATATGATATAAAAATGCTCCTCATACTACTTAAAAATTTAAAGATGAAGAAACTATGAATGCAAAAAGGGAAAATTACAAAAATTAAAGCAAATTAATAGGAGTCAAAATTATTTTCCTGTAATCTGAGATTACAAATAATTCAAATTTAAATATCAGGAATAGAATTTATCCATACCTTATAATTCAAATTCTCAATCTATCCAAAATCTAATAAGAGAGAATATGAGTGGGAATTACCAAATCACTTAAATAATTACAATGTGTATCAATAAAAAAAGTAAGATAGTTTGAAAAACAATGGGAGTGAATATAGGGAAGGAAAACCGTAATTGAATACACTATCTTAAAATTATAGTTTAGCCCCAAAGTATGTAAATTAGAAATTGACTATTGAAAAGTAAATCTTAACTTTTAAAAACATAGCCTCAATAATTAAACAAAGTAGGGGGAAAAATGAACTCTAGAGAATTTAAGATTCACAGCTCTTCTAAGATATATGGGATCTCTGTAATAGGGGAAGATACTGTAATTATGGAAAATGTAATTCTTGGATACCCTGAACATAAAGTCCTTATGGAAATTCTCAGGCAAAATATGGAGATTGAGGACTATAATTTTCAGGGATGTACTATAGGCCCAAATTCAATAATAAGAGCTGGATCGACGATTTTTTCCAGCGTAAAAACTGGAAAAAATTTTAAAACTGGACACAATGTAATGATAAGAGAAAATACAGATATCGGAGACAATGTTTTAATCGGAACCAATGTAATTATAGATGGTCATGTTAAAATTGGAAATAATGTTAGTATTCAGGGCAATGTCTATATTCCAACTAATGTTATAATCGAAGATAATGTATTTATCGGCCCCTGTGCAGTTTTAGCTAATGATAAATACCCTATTCGGAAAAAGTACGAATTAAAAGGGCCTGTTTTGAAGAAAGGAGCTTCAATAGGAGCAAATGCTACTTTACTCCCTGACGTGGAAATTGGAGAAGGAGCAATGGTTGCAGGAGGAGCCCTTGTAACAAAAGATGTACCTGCATGGAAACTTGCTATTGGCGTACCTGCGAAGATAGAAGAACTTCCGAAGGATTTAAAGGAATTGAATAAGATATAAACTTACTTAAAAAATCAACACTAACTAACACAAGTTATTATATGCATATAAAGAGGTTATAAAATGATTCCAATCGCCAAGCCCCTGCTGGGTAAGGAAGAGATTGATGCAGTAACAGAAGTCCTGAGCTCAGGAATGATTGCCCAGGGTCCAAAAGTCGATGAATTCGAAATAGCTTTTTCTGAACATACAGGCTGCGAATATTCGGCAGCCGTAAACTCTGGGACTGCAGCTTTACATATTGCACTTCTTGCACATGGAATAGGAAAGGGAGACGAAGTAATCACAACTCCTTTCAGTTTCATCGCGACAGCAAATAGTATTCTTTATACAGGGGCAAAACCTGTCTTTGCAGATATTGAGCCAGACACATATAATATAGACCCTGAAAAAGTTAAGGAAAAAATAACTTCAAAAACCAGAGCCATTATTCCTGTCCATCTTTATGGACACCCTGCAAATATGAAAGCAATAATGGAAATTGCAGAAGATTCAAAACTAATAGTAGTTGAGGATGCCTGCCAGTCCCACGGGGCAGCATACAATGGGAAAAGGGTAGGAAGTTTTGGGACAGGAGCATTTAGTTTTTACCCAACGAAAAATATGACTACAAGTGAAGGTGGAATGCTCACTACAAATGATAAAGAGATTGCTGAAAGAGCGAAAATGATTCGAGCCCATGGCTCTAAAGTACGTTACCTTCACGAAATGCTTGGTTTTAATCTACGAATGACTGATATTGCAGCCGCCATCGGGCTCGTCCAGCTTGGGAAACTGGATAAATTTACTGCAGCCAGGCAAAAAAATGCAGAAATGCTAACAAAAGGGCTTCGAGATATCCCAGGAATTATACCTTCAATTACAAAACCTGGATATACTCATGTTTTCCACCAGTATACTGTCAGAGCGGAAAAAAGAGATGAATTTGCAGCCTTCCTTAAAACCAGAGATATAGGAACAGGCGTGCATTACCCTATACCTATTCATAAGCAGCCAGTTTACAAAGAGCTTGGATATAAAGACTCTCTGCCAGTTTCAGAAAAGGCTGTGGAAGAAGTCCTATCCCTGCCTGTACATCCTGCATTATCAAAAGAAGATGTGCAAAAAATTATAGAAACTACCAGGGAATTCTATTTAAAGGCTTGATTTAAAAAGGTTAATTTAAAGATAAAATATTTTCCAGTATCTAAGGTTTCAGGAATAAGGGAGGGAGACTTTGATTAGAGTAGGAGTTATAGGTACAGGTGCCATGGGACAAAACCATGTCAGGATCTACAGTGAAATGGAAGGCGTAGAGCTTGCCGGGATTTCAGATGTGGATCAAAAACGCGTAGAAGCTATGGCTGCCCAATTTAAAACAAAACCATTTACGGATTATAAAAAACTATTTGAAGAGGGGCTTGATGCAGTAAGTGTAGTTGTACCCACAAAACTGCATAAACAGGTTGTGCTTGATGCCCTTGATGCAGGAATAAATGTTCTTGTGGAAAAGCCAATAGCTGACACAACTGAAAATGCTGACCTGATGATTTCGGCTGCAAGAAAAGCCGGAAAAATGCTCATGGTAGGACATATTGAACGCTTTAACCCAGCAGTCATAAAACTTAAAGAGATTATAAATTCTGGAAGCCTGGGAAAGATAGTTTCTATTTCTACAAAAAGAGTAGGCCCATATAATCCAAGAATCAGAGATGTTGGAGTCATTCTTGATATCGGGGTTCACGATATAGACGTAATTTCATACCTTTACGGCAAAAAGATAAACAGCGTTTATGCTATTGCAGGGGCAGACATTCATTCTTTTGAAGATCATGCATCAATAATCCTGCGAATGGACCATAATTTTGCAGGTGTTGTGGAAACAAACTGGCTAACTCCACATAAAGTAAGGCAGCTTACAGCAATTGGTGTAAAAGGGGTTGCTTATCTTGACTATATTAACCAAACCGTACAGTTGCACGATAATGAATGGGTCAGAAAAGCCAAAGTAGAACAGAGCGAACCCCTCAAAAATGAGCTAAAACATTTTATAAACTGCGTTACAACAGGCACTCATCCAAACCCCTGTGGAGAGGACGGAAAGCACGCTCTTGAAGTTGCAATGGCAGCTATAAGATCCTATGAAGAAGAAAGATTAATCGAAGTAGGAAAGTAAAAATAAACTAAAAATGTTCCGGGAAAACTCCTGGAAGTTTTGAAGATACAATTAAAAGATTTTAAAGTAAAAATCTCAGAGATATCATGAAAAACATTAAAAAGTGATAATTATGAATAAATTAGAAAATCTTCTCAAAGAAAGGGGCCCAATTAAAAAAATAGGGGTACTTGGAATGGGCTATGTTGGAATTCCGGCTGCAGTTCTTTTCGCCGATGCTCCGTGTTTTGATAAAGTTTTTGGTTTTCAGCGCAATTCAAAAAGTTCGAGTTATAAAATAGATATGCTTAACCGAGGAGAAAGCCCTTTAAAAGGTGAAGAGCCAGGCCTGGAGGAGTTGATCTCTAAGGTTGTTGAAGCCGGAAAGTTCGAATGTACTTCTGATTTTTCAAAAATTTCTGAGCTCGACGCGGTAACCCTTGCAATCCAAACTCCTTTTGCAAATCCTAAAGACCTTGAGCCTGATTTTTCTGCACTTATCGAAGGCATCAAAAATGTGGGAAAATATCTCAGGCCAGGGATGCTTGTAGTCCTTGAATCCACAATTACTCCCGGGACTACTGGAGGAATGGCAAAAGAAATCCTTGAAAAAGAGTCTGGCCTAAAAGCAGGAGAAGATTTTGCACTTGCTCACGCTCCTGAAAGAGTTATGGTTGGAAGACTACTGAAAAATATCAGAGAACATGACCGGATTGTGGGGGGAATAAATGAAACAAGCACAAAACGCGCAGTTGAATTATATTCTCCTGTACTCACTATAGGGAAAGTAATCCCAATGAGTGCAACCGCAGCAGAGGTTACAAAGACTGCAGAAAACACATTTAGAGATCTTCAGATTGCAGCAATTAATCAGCTTGCCCTCTACTGTGAAGCTATGGGCATAAATGTATATGACGTCAGGACAGGAGTGGACAGCCTGAAAGGTGAAGGCATTACTCGAGCTGTGCTCTGGCCAGGAGCAGGAGTTGGAGGTCACTGTTTGACTAAGGATACTTACCACCTTGAAAGAGGGGTCAAAATTGGAAACGGGCAGCTTGACTATCCTGGAGGAGCAGACTCTATTTATGTGCTTGCAAGAAAAATCAATGATTTTATGCCTGTTCATATGTACAATCTTACTGCTGCAGCCCTGAAAAGAGCAGGTAAAGAAATGAAAGATTCCAAGATTGCAATGCTCGGATGGGCTTTTATTCGGGATTCAGATGATGCTAGAAATACTCCTTCAGAACCTTATAGAGACTTCTGCCTGAAAGCAGGAGCTAAGATAGCAGTGCATGATCCTTATGTCACACATTATCCAGGAGTAGAAATTTCAGATGATCTCGAAGAGACCTTAAAAGATGCAGATGCAATTGTGGTGCTTGCAGGACATAGCGCATATTTTAATTTAGAAGCAGATCGATTAAAGTCGATAAGTGGAAAAACAAACCCGGTCATTGTGGATGGAAGAAACGTAATTGAGCCCGACAAATTTATTGGAAAAGGATTTATATACAAAGGTATTGGGAGGGGAGATAAAAACGAACATTTAATATTGAATATATAAATTCTTAATTAGGGCCAAACTGGCCTTTCACACCTTAAGGAAAGGCGGAACTCATGATCGAAAAACTCAAACAAAACGAAGAGCTCTGGGATCTTTACACTAAAAAAGAAGAATATAATTTACTTTTTTCAGACCAGCACGAGAGATTTCCCTACTATTTAAGTAGTCAAAGGGATGTTTTCGATCCAAAGATCTCCAGATTTCTAACGGAACAGGGGTTTCGCCCTGAGTATCCAGATGGCAAAAAATTTGCAGTCTGCCTAACCCATGACATAGATGTAGTATATCCGGAAAAATATTACCCTATTCTTGAAACAGCTAAAGCTTTTGCTAAAGGTGACTTATCAACTGCTGTTAAGGCTCCTCTCTGCAGAGTTAGCAAGAAATGGAATCCTTGCTGGAACTTCAGGGAAATAATGGAACTTGAAGCAAAGTACAATGCAAAATCCAGTTTTTATTTTTTAGCCTTGCAGCCCGGCGAAAAAGATTTTAATTATCAAATTGAAGAAGTTGAATCCGAGTTAAAGTTCATAACTGAGCATGGCTGGGAAATAGGCTTGCATGGTGGGCATGAGTCATATAAAAGTTTTGAAGATATAAGGGAAAAGAAACAAAGGCTTGAAAAAGTACTTGGAAAACAAGTCGTTGGATATCGGAATCATTATCTGAGATTCAAGGTACCGGATACCTGGGAACTATTAAGTAAAGCAGGCTTTAAGTACGATACGACATTCGGGTATGCAGATTGCGTGGGCTTCAGAAACGGAATATGTCATCCTTTCCGGCCTTTTAACAGAAACACCGGAAAAGAAATAGAGATCCTTGAAATTCCCCTCATAATTATGGACCGAACTCTATTACAGGATTATATGCGGCTCGATGTTAAAAAGGC